>JADDPY010000170.1 GCA_016781635.1 Rubrobacter sp. | reverse complement strand
AAGTACGTCAACAAGGACCTACTCGGCTACGATCCGCAGGGCAAGACGCGCGTCCGGTTTAGCCTCATGCCCGAGCCCATCGCAAAGGTAGTGGACGTGAGGACGAGCCGCATTTCGGAGCGCATAGCCGCCATAAACGACTTCGTCGAGGCGGGCTACGAGGTCCACGTCAACTTCAGCCCCGTCATCGTCTACGAGGGCTGGCGCGCCGACTACGTGGAGCTTTTCTCCCAGATTGACGGCGCCCTGTCGCCGGAGGCGAAGGAAGGACTCGCCTGCGAGGTAATCTTCCTCACCCACAACGAGGCCCTCCACGAGGTCAATCTCGGCTGGCACCCGAAGGCCGAAGACCTCCTGTGGACCCCTGACCTCCAGGAGAGAAAGGTCTCCGAGAACGGCGCCGCGAACGTCCGCTACGCACGGGGCAAGAAGGGCAAGATGGTGAAGCTCTTCAAACAGATGCTCTCCGAGCACCTGCCGTATTGCACGGTCCGTTACGCCTTCTGATCCCACGCTCCGCTGGTCCCGATCGTCGGTGTCCAGGGGCTCGGTGCCTCAGACCGCGAATAGACTACCCGGACACTCGGGGCTTCGGAGACTCCTCCGTGGTTGTGGTAGCTTAACGTACGAAGCGGTTCGGAATATTCGGAAGGATGCCATCTTGAGGGCGAACACGGGGACGATTTGGCCTGGTAAAGAGCGAGCTTTGGTTTGTCGGGAATCCGACGAGGCGTGCACGCTCGTGAGAACGCGGAGGGCTTGAAGGGTGGTCCGTCTCACCTATGCTCGGGTACCCGTACTCTTCGTGATCTCGCTCGTCCTCGGGGCGATGCTCGCCGGCTGCGGCTCGGGAGAAGAAGGGGCCGCTAGCCCGCCGGCCGAAACCGTGGAGCAGGCCGCGTCAGAAGAGTCCATGGAAGCGACGGCTCCCGAGGAGACCCAGGCCGCCGCCGAAGACTCCGAGCGCACGGCGACCGTAAGGCTCTCCGGGGAGGAGGGGACGGTCTACGCGGGAAGCTACGGGAACCTCGACGGCTCGGAGTACGCGGAGGGCCTCCTGGGGGGTGAGCCCATGGAGTTTCCGGTAGACCTGCGCGAGTCCGGCTTCGACGTAGTCAACGCATCCTTCGCCAAGCCCGATGCGGCTCGCAACGGTGTGCTCAAGATCGAGATCCTCTCGGGCGGCGAGGTCGTCGCCGAGCAGGAAGCCGAGACGCAGTACGGCACCCTGAACCTGACCTGGAGCTCCGAGGGCTAGCGGGCTTCGGCTTCGGGAGGCCGCGCTACCCCCGCCCCAGCGGTCCGGATGGCGGGAGCTTGCCGGGCAGAACGTAGTACAGGGTGCCGTCGTGGCTCTCGACGCGCAGGTGCCCGTCGTTTGCGAGCCTCGAGAGCATCCGGTCCGCCTCGTCGACCGTAAGCGGGGTCTCCAGCGCCGCCCGGACGGGCGTGATCTCCCCTCCCGCATCCCGAATCGCCAGCAGCAACGACTTCTCGGCCCCGAAGCTCGCCGCGACTCGCCGCCCACGAGGCCGCCGAAAGCGTTGCGCGGCCCACACAAGGAGCGCGGCGGGGGGAATCCAGTACACCAGCGCCACCCAGGAATCAGGGGGAGCCGAAACGAGCGCCGCGTAAGAGGCGGCAACCGCCGGAATGGCGAGAACCAGCCCCGCGACGAGCAACACGTAAGGATCTCGGATGAGCCCGCGCCCGGCTTCTCGACGCCGCTTCTCGCCCCTCC
>JADDPY010000323.1:412-1780 GCA_016781635.1 Rubrobacter sp. | reverse complement strand
GTCATAATGGAGAGGATCATCCGGGGCCACCCTTTCACGGATGGCAACAAGAGAACCGGCTACCTCGCCGGGATCACGATGTTGGAGCTTCTCGTTGGACTGACGGTCGAGACCGAAGAGGGTGAGGCCGTCGAAGTTTGCTTGGCGGTGGAAGACGAGCGGATGGGCGCGGAGGAGTTGGCGTCGTGGATGTTCGACCACTCCGACCCCATCGTCAACGCCTTCGGCGACTACGACGAAGGCGACACTACGCTCGGGCTCTACAAGCGCCGCCAAAGTTGACGTCTCCTCCAAGGACCGCTTTTCGCGGGATGAGATTAGGCTTTGGTGGCGGAGCGGAGGTAGCATCCACGAGTCTTTTAACAGCGAAGCGCGTGGTATCATTCCCGGCCCACGGCCCAGATTTAGAATGGGGTGATGTCCATGACGGAACTCAGCAAAGGCCCGGGAAGCAGGAAGCTCCGACGGCTCAAGGAGTATCGCGAAAAACGCGAACTCACAGTTAAAGAACTGGCTTCTCGGTCTGAAATCACCGAAGAATCTATAAACGCACTCGAAGCCGGCAGGGCCAACGCGACTATCCGAACCGCAGAGGCGCTGGCTAACCCCCTCAGGTGCCACAAAGAGGATCTCATCGGTGGCAAGGAGCGACCCGGGGATTGGACCGAAGTGGAAGCCGCGTCGCCCGAGATAGATCCGCCGGACGATCATTAGAGCCCTTTCGGTTGGCACCTTGTAGGCCGTAGGCGCGCCAAATAGCCAAGTTGTAGCAGAATGCCAATTGCTGGCGGCTCTTTTCGGGGGCCGCTTCTTCGTGGCGGCGTCAATGCTCTCGGGTGCGGTACGCAGAAAGGTAGCTTTCTTGTTGGGATGACTTCAGAAGAACTTCGCGAACTTAGGAAGGACTGCCTGTTCAATATGACCGTGGATCTCATTAAGAACCTTGAGGGGGTCGCCTATGGAGATATAGCGCTGGCCAAACGCAACGTAGGGGGGCGATTCGTACCTCACCAGCAAGTCTGATACAGGCTCTATGAGCGTAAAGCTGAGCAACTCTTGGCCGTCATAGAACGCCCCACCCGAAGCCCGAAGGTTGGTAACCATGTCGCGAGGAACGGACAAGAAGTTGCCCGAGCTGTCCACCGTGCCGATATCGAAGCTTTCGTAGTCGGACAGAGCGTACATGACGCTGAGCGTGCGGTGCCTGTCTATGCGAGAGTATTCGTTGAGGTTCCATAGCGGATGCATGATGGGGTCCTCTGCGCAATACGGTTGCAGCTCCTCGACGACCGCTTGTGCTTCTTCGGGGATCGCCTCTATTCTCTTGAGTCCGCTTCGCACAGTCGCCTTTCCGGCTTTGTTGCGTTC
>JADDPY010000323.1:0-254 GCA_016781635.1 Rubrobacter sp. | reverse complement strand
GCGTGAGGTACCCGACCAGGATGTAGTTCAGCCCGGATTCGTCTCGATAGAGAACCCTTCTGAACGGTGGCGACTCGAAGAACGTGTCGATTTCGCCGCGCAGTTCTTCGAGATGCCGGCGTGCTCTGGCAAGCTTTAGTCTGACGCCCTCCGGTGGGTACGGTTGCGGGTCCATCTCGGCTCTCAGTTTTCGAGGAGGTCGGTGGACTCGAGAATCTCCAGCAAATGCCTGCAACCCTCGACAATCGCGCTCT
>JADDPY010000685.1 GCA_016781635.1 Rubrobacter sp. | reverse complement strand
GCTCATCGCCACCACGAGACGGCCGCCCTCGATCCTCAGGGGCACGACCCCGTGCTTGCGGAGCACCTTCTGCTCGACGAGGGAGACCGCGGCCCGATCCACGTCACGCTCGGTCAGCTCCACGAACCCGAGCCTGAGCCTACGGGCGAGGGCCTCGGCGAGGTCGGTCTTTTGTATATAGCCAAGGGAGAGCAGGATCTTGCCAACCTCGCGCGGGTCGTCTTTCTGCATGGCGAGGGCCTCCTGGAGTTGCTCCTCCCTGACCTTGCCCATAGAAAGAAGGATGTCCCCGATCCTGCCGCCGCCGACTGCAACCTTTCTGTTCCTTATACCCTCGACGCGCTCCAAGGCGCCGCTCCTGCCACCGTTGCCGGCCGGCTCGGCCGGAGGCGCGCCCTCGATAGGTGCCTCCGCCGTGCCGTCCGTGCCGACTACAAATCCGTTCGCGGCCCCGTTGCGCGGCTCCTCGGAGGAGGTATCGGGGTTGGGCTCTTTCACGGGAGGCAGTGTCTCTCGTCCGGCGCCGTCGACCTCGGGCTCCCCGACGGCGTTCGTGTAGAGTTCCTCGTCGCCGAAGAGGGCGGCGAAGGCCCCCTCGAGATCCTCCTCCGTGGCGACCAGCGGGGTGATCGGGTGCTTCGCGATGATCCGGAGGTCTTCTAGGGCGAAAATGTCGTTGGGGTCGCTCATCGCGACCAGGAGTCGCCCGTCCTCTATCCTGAGGGGCAAGGCCATGTACTTCCGTATTGCTTCCTCGCTTATGAGCTCGATCGCGGCCGGGTCAACCTCATCCTCGGAGAGATCGGCGACCACGATGAACGCCAACTTCAACCGCTCGGCCAGCGCCTGGCCAAGGTCGGCGGGGGTGACGAATCCTAGGGAGACGAGGATCTTCCCGAGGTCCCTCGGATCGTTCTTCTGGAGCTCCAGCGCCTGATCGAGCTGCTCCTCGGTGAGCTTGCCCTGCGAGACGAGGATCTCGCCGGTCTTCCTGGCGCCTCTGGGGGTCCTCCGCGCACCTCCGCGCGCCGTGGGTTCCTCCCGCGCACCGTTGGGCTTGAGGACGGGCTCGCCGAGGTCTGCTTCCGGCTGCGCCCCGGGCTCGACCCTTCTGGCCTTTCTCGCGGCTTCGGCATTGTGCTCCTCCGTCGACCGGTACGTCTGGACCGCGTCGGTGAGCTCGGCAACGGCGCCGTCCACGAGGGCCCCGTTGCCTAAAAGCCGCTCCTGAAGGCGTTTCACTGCATCCTCGGCGGCGACGACGACGGTGACCGGGTACCCTGCGCTGATCGTGAGGTCGCTCCTAGCGTAGATGTCGTTCGGGTCGCTCATCGCGACGATGAGCCGTCCATCCTCAATTCTCAAGGGCACTACCTTGTGCTGGAGGAGGACGTCCTCTTCTATGATCCCGAGTACCTCCGGGTCAACGTCCAACTCATAGGGCGCCACGTACTCGATGTTGAGGCACATGCTCAACGCCAGGGCGAGGTCGTCATCTTTGATGTAGCCTAAGGAGATGAGGATCTTGCCCATGCTCCTCGGGTCGGTCTTCTGGATCGCGAGGGCCTCGTCTATCTGCTCCTCGGTGACCTTGCCCTGCGCGACGAGGATCTCACCGATGTTCTTTTCCTTGAAGACCTCATCGCCCTTCCCCGTGCTGCTAAAGGAATGCATCGCTTGTTACTCCTACTTCGGGCTTGCGCCCGATTCACATCTTTTGAACCCGGATCTCC
>JADDPY010000477.1 GCA_016781635.1 Rubrobacter sp. | reverse complement strand
CCTCCTTCGCCATTGATTGCAAGAGAAGAATGGGTTCATCCATTCAAAGCCGTGGGCGCCAAACGACGTTACCTGATCTACCGCATGGACCAACCCGGTCGTCCGAGCGCGACAGGAGGGCTTGGCGGCTCCAACAGGTCTAGGGTCTCACGAATCGCCCGCTTAATATTCGCCTTCTCTTCCATAATCACCCTCACTCTACGAGCGAGCTCTGAGCGATTCGAAAGGTGAGCAGTTGGTACTCGTACTTCAGGGAGGCGATTCCCGAGAGTATCTATGACATCCCTTGTGAATTGCTTGCTTCGCATTTGCGAGCGAGCTCTGAGCGATTCGAAAGGTGAGCAGTTGGTACTCGTACTTCAGGGAGGCGATTCCCGAGAGTATCTATGACATCCCTTGTGAATTGCTTGCTTCGCATTTGGCGTCTGACAAGCGGATGGTTCAGGGCGGCAATCAGTGCAAATGGGTCTAGTTGTTCGGTGTCATTAACTCGAATGCGGTAGAGCCCGCCACTAAATAGTGCAGGAATATCTCCAGGCATAACAATTGCGGTGTTCCCAACAAGGTAAGTACCGTCACGCACAAGTAGTATGTCGTGAGGTTGGAGAGCCGCTTTCCCAGCGTGTTCCTCGTATACCTCTGTACTAACCCCTTGTTTAGTATCCCTCTTCACTTCCCATGCAACCATGTCCGAGGTTCTAATGAACGGTACCATGCCTGTGCCGTATGCCATCTTTCCGACCTCGACTCCAGTTGTCAACTGGAGCGAACCAGATTTCATGAGATCAACAATACTCACCCAAGATGCTTGGTCGATCCTCTCAGCCTCGGCAACGAGTTCTTCTATATTGGGATCGTAGTACTTAGGAATGAGGATCTTTCGCTTAATTTTTGATCGCTGAACAGAAAACCCGTAATGTGCTTCTGCCCGTTCCCTCGTGATGCGCATTGAGGACGCCGATACTTGGCGAATACCAATCAAAGCCTTGGTCTGTCGGGAGACTATATCTCGAACGCCATTGACAACCTGGGTAACAACCGACGAGTCCTTTGGAATCGGTAGTCGGAGTCCATGATGTCGCTCACCGATCTTGTCAATGATTTCGGCGGAGAACTGCCGCGCTCGGACCTGCCTTTGGACGAACGCTGTTGACAGGGCTGCCAGTACCAATTCCGTGGCAAGGCCGGAGGATTCGTCAACACGCAATCGAAAGAGGTGATCTTGGAGCAGCATCGGCACATCATCTTGTGTCACCAAGGCTGTCGCCCCCACGAGATAAGTTCCGTGAGCAACCATCAAGAGATCCTTGACCTGAATATCAGATCTTTGCCCAAACTCCTCATAGACCTCCTGCGATACGCCTTTTTTGAAGTCAGGGCGCACACGCCAATCCGCAAGATCGCTCGTCCTCACGAATGGAATGTCGCCTGTACCATAGAACTCTCTTGGTACGTAGCGGCCCAACCGACTTCCCGACTCACCCGGCAAGAGCACCTCTGTGAGCGCAGGAAGATCAAATTCCGGCATAGCCATTTGCTGCGCGGCGACGAGATCCGGGTCGTAATATTTTGGGATGAGGATTCGGTCCTCGATTTCGCTCCGCCGGATGGTAAATGCGAGGTGAGTTGATTGGGTGCCTACCAAGTCAGTCTCCCCCTGAGCTCCGCTCCAATCCTTGGTAGGTCATCAAGCACCTCTTCTACTCCGTCGGTCGATCTCCTTACGGTTGGTTTGCCTCGCGAGTCGTGTCCGCACCAGTCCGCAATAGCCATCTCGATGACGTCATCGTCGTCGGGGGGACGATTTTCTAGCACCACTATGCATGTCTTTGCGTGGGTATAGGGCTGGAAAACC
>JADDPY010000340.1:793-1746 GCA_016781635.1 Rubrobacter sp. | reverse complement strand
CGGCCGGCGGCGAGGTCGCGGGGTATGGTGCGGCCAGCTTTACGAGGTAGTAGTCCGGGCCTTCGTCTTCGTCGGCCCTGTCGGGGACGAGGACGACACGCCAGTCGGTGAGCTGGTTGGTGGCGCTTGTGTGGGCGAACCTCATGTCCGCCTTTAGCTGGTTGGTGGCCGCTTCTACACGGCGGCTTTCGAGGAGGCCGAGCCACACGATGATTGCGATGGCGAGCAGGATGCCGAGGATGGAGATGACGACGAGGAGCTCGGGGAGGGTGAAGCCTCGCTCATCACGCCACAGATCCGTCTTCGTCCGTCTTCTCAGTTGTGGCATGTTTTATGCACCCGCTTTCCACGTGTCTCATTCCGACTCTCGTAAACCGACGATCTCAGGAGGAGGACAGAGGGGCATCGTTCCAGAGGGCTGAACTCCTGCTCTCCTTACGTGACGTTTCTCCGGACAGGTGCGACGAGACTGGTGTCTATGGGCTGCGGCGGGCTTGAGGAGGAGTCGGGGCTTGCGGATGGAGGCTCAACTTCCAGCTCCTGGCTCCGCGTAAAGTTGCCAGAGCAGCGGGGTCATGCGCGTGTTTCCAGATTCTGGGGGCGATGGCCGCGCCCTCGTGTTACCGGGCTTTGCTTAGCGTAAGGAGCGGGCGGACGGCAGCTACGATCTACGGCGCAGGAGAGAGCTTCGACGGCGTCTTTCGCGGTGATTGGACCTTCCGGGCTGCCGACTTCGGCGCGTAGCGACTGAGGATGCAGAACTGATGGAGGCCGTTGGTGGCGTCTTCGTGTTTGGAGGGTCGCAGATTCGGCGCGTGCTCCACGGCGTGGGTGAGTAGCAGGCGAAGGTTGTGTATCTTGGGCGGCTGTGGAACGTCAGCCTCCTTCAGGGCCCCGGTCCGTCTCCCGCGCCCACTCGCGTACCGCACCCAGTCCGGGCGTTTTGTTTTCAG
>JADDPY010000340.1:0-773 GCA_016781635.1 Rubrobacter sp. | reverse complement strand
CGAGCGGGGCGCTTGTGAGGATAGGAAAGACGACGCTCTTGTTGCTTGCTCCGTAACCCTCACCGGTCTTATTGAGAGAGAGGATCTCCGGCTTCTCGCCAGCGAAGCGCCATACTTCCGTGACGCCCAGGTGAGCGTAGATGGGAAGCTTGTTCAGAGAAGGGCTGGTAAAGCCTACCTCGACGACGAGGTCGGGCGGCGGGTCGCCCGCGTCGAGATCCAGGTTCTGCCTGCCTCGCACCCTTTCGGCATTATCGGAGAAGTAAAAGCATTCATCCGGCTCGAAGCCACGCTCCAGATCCTCCCGCTTGAACGTTGTGGATCCGGCCTCTGAGACGTCGATCCCCAACTCCACCGCGAGCTCTCCGACCAGGCTGGCGACGAGGCGGCTGACCGCCTCGTGCTCGAAGGACGGGCTCATTATCTCCATCTCCCCCCGGTCGTAGAAGAAGCGCGGCGCGCTACGCTCTTCCCGCTCGTCGATGAGCCGCTCGTAGGTCTCCCAGCTCACATTTCGCAGGAGCACCCTTCCCTCCGCCGGACTTTTCACCGTTTCCACGCTCTAGCCTCCTCCGAACCTGGCCCTCCGGTCGCCCTAGTCTACGGCCTCACCTTGAAGCTCCACCCGCCGAATTACCTGCTACTTCTTGCGCTCTATGAACTCTATGCGGTAGCCGTCAGGGTCCTTGACAAAGAAGATGCGGGTGCCGCTGCTCATGGCGTGCGGCTTGCTCTCGAAGTCGACGCCGCCGGCCGCTTCGAGCTTCTCAGAG
>JADDPY010000633.1 GCA_016781635.1 Rubrobacter sp. | reverse complement strand
GATGTAGAGCTCCTGGTTGTCGAGGCCGAGGCTTATGTAGCGGGCGCCCATCGCGACAGCTGCGACGACGAAAATCAGGGGCGTCATGTCTATGTAGCGCTTTACGTCCTCCTGCACGAGCTCCTCGACCGACGCGCCGAGGCGCTCTATTGCGGTCCTGGACGAGCCCTGGAGGTGGCCCAGGACCACGACGAGCTTCCCCTTGACGATAGGGCCGACAACCTGCTCTATTTCGGCCATCGAGGAGCGCGTCAGGGCCCTGACCAGCTTGTCCTCGGCTCCGGATACCTCCGGGTCGAGGTCATGCCCGCGTACCTGGGGGAGGACGTTCCTGGGTACGTATCCGCCAGCCTTCCAGACGGTGACCGCAAGGTGTACGAGGACAGCCTTGCGCGAGCCCCCGGGGATCACGTAGTCGCCTCGGGCAGAACGCTCGTTGAAGCTGGGACCCGAGTTGGGGTTGCCGCCCCACAACCACAACCACCACGCCGCCAGCGACCCGTCGTCATCGCCCGTACCTCCGGAGCCGTTCTGGTTGCTCCTTCCGAAGAGGTCGCCACCGCGGCTGCCTCCGTGGCCGCCGGTTCTCGACGTGTCGAAGTCGAAGTCCACCTATCGCCTCCCTCCTTCGGGTCTAGATCTTCCCTGCCTGTGGGGTGCGTTTACATCTTCCACTCCAACGTTGGGCCGGTTCTCTTGCAGGACCGCGGCGGGGCACGTACGGATGGGGACCTTCAATGGAAGCGACGACGAATCGTTGAGGGAGCGATGGTCCTTACAAACCCTTCTCGCCGCGCACTCCCGAGCCCGTGAAGCGGCGTGGATCGAGAGATGGGGGCATCCAGTGGAAGTAAAGGGGACCCCCAATGGAAAGGACGCCCCGCTGCTCGACAACGAGTCGCCTCGCCCCTGCGTCCTTGCCCACAGAATCGCTGCAAAGTCGCGGTTTACGCAGGGCTGCCGCAGTCTCGTACAACCTTCGAGAGATGGGGGCATCCAGTGGAAGCGATGGGGACTCCTAGTGGAAGAGAAGGGGACCTCCAGTGGAAGCAATGGGGGCACCCAGTGGAAGAGAAGGGGACTCTCAATGGAAGCGATGGGGACCCCCAATGGAATTAGATGGGGACTCTCAGTGGAAGAAAGCCTAACAATTACCTGCAAAAAGGGGTCTTGGACTGTTTTCTCCGCGTTCGCGTATGTAGTGTATGTAATGTTAATGTTCATGTATGTTTAACATGGAGGATATGGGTTTGGACAAGTCCGAGAAGGCAGCACCGCTGACGCTGTTCGCGCCGGATGCGGTCCTGGAACCCCAACTCATACCCATGGAGATCAACCTGGAGGGTTGGCCGCTCTTCTCGAGGCGGAAGACGCCTGAGGATGGTGCCATAGAGGCTCGCCGTAGCTTGAGCACTCCCGACGGTAGACGCTTGGAGCAGCTATGGCGCATAACGTCCTCCCACGACTTCTCGTTGCCCGGTACGTTTGACGAGGACGTCTTCGTAGGCGTTATGGCTCTGGTGAGGCAACGGGGAGGGATGCCCCAGGACGGCAAGATAAGGTTCTCGCTCTACGAACTCATCAAGGTCCTCAAGAAGAAGAAGCGCGGCACCAACTACCCCAAGGTCCGCGAATCGCTGGACCGGATGGCCTCGACCATCTACTACAGCGAGAACGCTTTCTATGATGTCTCGGAGGGCGAGAGTCTCGAGACCTACCGCTTCACATTGTGGACCATCCATTTCTCCCGGGCCAAGGGAGCGCACGGGC
>JADDPY010000426.1 GCA_016781635.1 Rubrobacter sp. | reverse complement strand
AGAAAGCGTGCCCCGGCCGAGCGCGCGAACAGCCAGGCGAGAAGCGCCGTCCGCAGGTTGCCGAGGTGGAGCGGGCCGGTGGGGCTGGGGGCGAAGCGTCCGTCGCCGAAAGATGCCCCGGTGTTGTCTACCGGCCGGGACACCGGCAAAAGACCGCTCAATCGCCCTTCTCCCACCCTTGCTTGTCCACGGAGCCTCGTACCCCCACAGAGTTTGCACCCGCGATCCGGTGCCCGCAAGGGGGTTACCCAACGTTTGCCGGGTCTCCTAGCCTTACAATGCGTCCGTACGCCGCGCCCTCGTCCGGCGCGCTGGCAACGTCGAGACCTGGAGAGGAGAGGTGAAAGGGTTGGATCCGCACGGCTCGCGGACGCCTCTGGGGGGAAGCACGGAACGCTTGCGCGAGATGGAACACCAGATCTCCGCGCGCCCCTTCCGGCCACACCCCCTGCTCCGAAATGGTCATGCTCAGACGCTCGCGGCGTGGGCATGGCCGGGACGCGTCCATCCGGATGAGACCCACGGCGACGAGACGCGCCTGTTCGAAGTCGAGCCCGGGGTACGTCTCCTCGCCCGCTGCCGCTGGCACGAAGAGAGAACCGCCCGCGCCACCGTCGTTCTCGTGCACGGGCTCGGTGGCTCGTGCGACGCCCCTTACATTATCGGCGCCGCGCGCCTGGCTTACGCGGCGGGCGCCAACGTGGTGCGGTTGAACCAGCGCAACTGCGGCGGGACGGAGCATCTCACGCCGACGCTC
Organism: Rubrobacter sp.; assembly: GCA_016781635.1. Taxonomy (GTDB): domain Bacteria; phylum Actinomycetota; class Rubrobacteria; order Rubrobacterales; family Rubrobacteraceae; genus Rubrobacter_F. Next base: position 6,860 of record JADDPY010000426.1, on the reverse strand, counting down.
TACCACAGCGGCATGTCCGGCGACCTCGCCGCCGTCGTGCGTGAGCTGGCGGCGCAGGACGGGCTCGAGCGCATCCTCGTCGCGGGGTTCTCCATGGGCGGCAACCTGACCCTCAAGATGGCCGGAGAGATGGGGGAGGACGCGCCGCCGTCGCTCATCGGCGTCTGCGCCGTCTCGCCCGCGCTCGACCTCGCGGCGACGGTTGCGAACCTGGAGCGACGGTCGAATTATGCCTACGAGAAGACCTTTGCCCGTGGCCTCCGACGTCTCGTCGTGCGGAAGAAGGAGCTCTTCCCCGACCTCTACGATACGCGAGACCTCGCGCGAGCGCGCACCGTCCGCGACTTCGACGAACTTTATACCGCACGCTACGGCGGCTTCGCCAGCGCGGACGACTACTACGCTCGCGCCAGCGCGATCCAGGTGGCCCACCGTATAAGCATTCCGACGCTCGTGATCCACGCTCAGGACGACCCTCTGGTCCCCTTCGCGCCCCTGCGCCGCCCGGAGCTCCGCAACAACCCCCACATCTCCCTCGTCACGCCCCCGCGCGGCGGCCACGTCGCCTTCGTCTCGGCCTCGAAGGTGGAACGCTTCTGGGCCGAGCATCTACTCGCACGGTTTCTCCGCCTCCTCTCCACCTGAACGTACCGCACAGTTCAGTACTGCGGGCCAGAACCCATGCAAGTGGCGCGCGCTGGCAGAGGTTATACGGGCTAGAATATGCTGATCGTTTTGGAGAGGCGGAAGGATGCTTGTGGCGCAAGGGGCAGGTTCGGAGAAAAACGGTAGCTTCCCCTACGACCTGGGCGCCTTCGACCTCGATGGAACGGTCCTCAGGCGGGACCTGACGATCACGCCGGCCACCCTGGAAGCCTTCGAGATGTTGCGGGGTCGGGGGATGAAGCTGGTGGTGGCGACGGGGCGACGGTTCGAGGGGGCCTACGAGCATGCCGAGAAACTCGGCTTCGGGGGTGAAGATCCCGTCGTCTGCTACGGCGGCTCGATGGTCCGGCGGATGAACGGCGAGACGTTGCTGCACCGGACGATCCCGAAGGACATCAGCCTGGAGGTTCTGGAGTGGGCGGCCGATCGTGGCCTCCACGCCCGCCTCTTCACCGACGGCAAGATAGTAACCTCCCCCGAGACCTCCGCCGCCATGAAGCACATCTCGTACAGAGAGCCGGACGTAGAGATCGTCGAATCGCCGGCCCGCTGGCTCCGCGAAGATGCCCCCGAGGACCCGACGAAGCTCGTGATCGTCGACCACCCGCGCGACGTCCCGCGCTGGCTCGAAGAGGCGCAAGGAGCCTTCGCCGGCCAGCTCCACGTCACCCGCAGCCTCCCGCACTACGTCGAGGTCGGCGGCCTCCTCGGCACCAAATCCGAGGGCCTCAAGTTTCTGTGCGAGCGGTGGGGGATAAAGCCCGGGCGCATCCTCGCCTTCGGCGACGCGGACAACGACATAGACATGCTCCGCTTCGCGGGCTGCGGGGTCGCGGTCGGACCGATGGGCACGGAGATCCGGGCTGCGGCCGACGCCGTGGCGCCCCCGGTGAACGAGGACGGCGTCGCCCGGTTCGTCCGCGAGCTCGTCGGGGGGGAGTGCTAGTGCCCGAGTTGCCCGAGGTCACGGTCATCGCGGAGGACGTCCGTTCCCTGGCCCAGGGGATGGAGGTGACCCGGGCCGCCATCTTCCGGGACGACGTTTCGAACGCCGGCGTCGAGGGCTTCGGGGAGAGGCTCGTCGGGAAGACGCTCCGGGGGACGGGGAGGCGCGGCAAGATCATCACCCTCGACTTCGGGGACGTCGTGGGGGTCATACACCTCGTCATCTCCGGGCGCGTCCTCCGCCTCCCCGGATGGCGCGAGCCCGATAAGATCCACACCGCGGTCGTCGAGTTCGGCGGGGGCGAGGAGCCGCTGGTCCTCGCGTTCACCCGGCTCTGGCTCGGCTACTTCGACCTCTACGAGCCCGATGCGGTGGACGAGCACCCCCTGCTCAAGCGCCTCGGCCCCGACCCCTTCTCGGACGCGTTCACCCCCGAGTATCTGCGGGGCGTCTTCAAGCGCAAGGCCTCCATAAAAGGTCTGCTCCTGGACCAGTCCGTGGTATCCGGCCTCGGCAACATCTACGTGGACGAGGTGCTTTTCGAGGCGAAGGTCCACCCCACGCGCAAGGCGAACACCCTGACCTCCGTGGAGATACGCGCCATATACTCGGCCACCCGCGATATCCTCGGTCGCGCCATAGAGCTCCGGGGCACGACCTTCGACTCCTACCACGACGCCTTCGGCGAGACCGGCAAATTCCAGTACCAACTCAAGGTCTTCACCCACGCCGGCGAGTCCTGCCCCGTCTGCGGCACCGAGATACAAAAGCTCCGCGTCGCTGGCCGCGGCACCCACGTCTGCCCGGTCTGCCAGCCCCTGTAACGGTCCCTGTTCTCTACAGTAGCGGCAGAAGCGCCAACATCTCGAAAGGACGAGGCCCGTTAGGTGACCATCGAGGCAAGGTAGACCACGGCCGAGGGCTTGCTCCGCATGCCGGACGACGGTTTCTGCTGCATGCTCGTAAAGGGGGGAATTGAGGAAGATGCCGCCGGCGGGGAACGAGCATGGCTCGGAGCCTTTCGAAGGCTAAAAGCTTGTCCGCTACGGTTGGATCGGTCGTCTTCGCGGAAAGGCTTCGTTGACTTCGGAGGTGCTTACCGGTTAGCCGCCTATAAGCTCCGGGTTTGCGTCGGCTAGCTCGCGGGCCCTCGCGTAGGAGGCCTCGGCCCTGTCGTAGCTCTCTCCTACCTCGGAGAGGGTGTCGAGCGCCCTCTCGCGGTCCCTCTGCAGGATCGGGTCCGCCTCCAGGATCTCGTAAAACTCCATCTCCCCGGCCTCGGCCTCGAGATGGGCGTCCATCGCCTCGGTGACGAGCCCGGCGTACTCCTTGATCTCGGGCTCGACGTCGAGGCCCCGAACTTCGAGGAGCGGCACCCGCGCGTCTTCGAGGCTAGCCCGGGCATCCGCCAGCGTCTCGCGTGCCTGGGCGACGCGCTCCGCCTGCCCTTGCGGGTCCTCCGCGTCTTCTATGGCCTCCCTGGCCCCCTCGTAGGTCTCGCGGGCCTCCCCGAAAAGCCGGTCGTGCTCGGCGATCGTCTCGTTAGCCTCGGCAATGGCGTCGTTGGCCTGCTCGCGAGGATCGCCGGAGACGCCGGAGCAGCCCGTCGGAAGGAGCAGTGAGAGGGTTATCACAACGATGGGCACACGGAGTCTTAAAATAAGTCTCATGAGTGAAAGCAGTCTACCGTTTTTTGAATCGTTGCGGTCGCGGATTCGGCGCAAGCTCCCGTTGTCGCGGGCGAACGCGGCACTTTCGCGGCTGTTCACCCGTACGCAGGCTTCCCGTGAGACCGTTGGCGAGGGCCGCGCTCAGGAGGAGGCGGTGGTCCCCCCGGCGCTCGAGTCCCGGGCCTCCGGTATGATCCGGGAGTACCTCCGGTTGCAGGCCACGAACCTGGAGCGCGCCGAGCGTCTTGGGGAGCGTGCCGAGCGTCTGGAGAAGGCCGGCATCCCGAGCGAGAGCGCCCGCAACAGGGCCGAACGGGCGCGCGAAGAGGTTATGACGGGGCTCTCGGCGCTGCGGCGCCGCTTCGTCGAGGCCGCCGGGGGCGGCGACGGGGCCAGGGCCTTCGATCGGGTGGTGGATCTCCTCTGCCCGACCTTCAAGCCCCTGTACTAACAACAAGGGCCCCTCTCGAACTCGTCGAGAGGGGCCCTTGTGTGGTGTCTTCGTTCTTGCTGTTTCCCTAGCCCGACCTGAGAGAGTTGTAGATGTCGCCGGCGATGCGACGGGCCTGGGGGCCGGTCCTCGGGCTCAAAAAGAGGAAGCCGGCGCCGGCTGCCAGAACCAGTAGGACCTTACCGGAGTTGCCACCGCTGCGGACCTTCTGGCCCCGGACCCTCTTCGTACCCTCCTGGGCGGCGGCGACGGCCGACTCGACTTGCTTGCGCACCTTGTCGTCGTCCCAGAGCCTGGCGACGATCTCCTGTGGGCTCTCGTCGGAGAGCTCGTCGAGAATCTTGCGGGAAGACTCGATCAGGGTGCGGACGTTGTCCCGGAGGTCGTCGTCGTATAGGAGTCTTTCGGCGACCGGCCTCGCTCCCGCGTAGGCGGCTACCAGGGCAGACCCATTGGTAGCCCCTTTCTTCAACTTCTTCGTCCGCGAACTACTCCCGAACACCTCGTACCTCCCTCTCGCCTCTTCTCACCGACTACGTCGGACGACATCAAGATCTCATCATACCCGTTTACGCCGCACCCATACCCGTTCGTACGGCGCCTCATTCCGTCCTGGCCTCTCCGGGCCCCTCCACCTTGACCCGAAGATCCTCGTCCTCGACGCTCATGTTCTCTGCGCCGTCGGACGAGCCGTTTGCATCGCCGTCCAGCTTGAGGTCGCGGGCCAGGACCTCGTTCTTGAAGTAGCCTCCCCAGGCGCCCTCCAGGAGCCGGACGATGCGGGGGCTCCCGCCGAGCTCCACGGAGACGGTATCCTCGATCTCGAACCCCTTCTCCCTCCTCAGGTTCTGGACCTTGTGGACGAGCTCCCTCACCAGCCCCTCGTCCACGAGCTCGTCGTCGAGCTCCGTCTTGAGGGCGAGCGCGAGGTCCCCTTCTTCTTCCAGAGCGTAACCGCTCCTCTGCCCCGAACCCACGAGCAGCTCGTCGGGGCCGAGCGTAACCTCTTGCCCGTCGACGAGGACAGAGACGTCCTCCCCGGCGGCGGCGCGGGCGCCGGTCTCCGGGGACGCCTCGGCTAGCGCCGCCCGGATGCCGGGGACGAGCTTCCCGTACTTCGGCCCCACGACGGCGAGGTTCGGCTTGAGGTTGTAGGCGACGACGTCCTCCGCCTCCCCGAAGCGCAAGGATTTCACGTTAAGCTCGTCCAGGATCACGCCCTGAAGGTCCTTCACGCCCTCCCACGTTGATCCCTCCTCGACCGCGCCGCGCGGCACGACGACGACCTCGCGCAAGGGTTGGCGCGTCTTGATAGCCGTCGCGTTCCTGGCCGCCCGGCCGAGGACCACCACCCTCCGCGCCAACGCCATGCGTCGCGACAGATCCTCGTCCACGAGCGCAGCGTCGACGGTCGGCCAATCCGCCAAGTGTACGCTCTCCGGAGATCCGACCTCCGCGTTTACCGCCAGGTTCTGATAGATGGCTTCGGCGACGAACGGGGTAAACGGCGCCGAGAGCTTCGCTACCGTCGTCAGGCATTCGTACAGGGTGGAGTGGGCGGCCTTCTTGTCGCCGTCGTCCTCGGCCTTCCAGAAGCGTCGCCGGCTGCGCCTCACGTACCAGTTCGAGAGCTCGTCCACGAACTCGCCCAGGGCGCGTCCCGCCGCCGTCACGTCGTAGACGTCGAGCTTCTCGGTCACCGTGCGAACCGTGAGCTGAAGCTCCGAGAGCGCCCAGCGGTCCATGAGGCTCCGATCCTCGGGAGCCACGTGGTCTCTGGCCGGGTCGAAGCCGTCTATCCTCGCGTAGGTGACGAAAAAGGAATAGGTGTTCCACAGGGTGAGGAGGTGCTTGCGGACCGCCTCGTCGACCTGCTCCTTGGAGAACCGGCGCGGGTTGCCGGGGCTCGTCGCCGTGTAGAGCGCCCACCGGAGGGCGTCGGCGCCCTGCTCCCCGAAGACCTCCCACGGGTCCACGATGTTTCCGCGACTCTTGCTCATCTTTTTGCCCTCGGGGTCGAGGACGTGCCCGAGGACCATGCATGTTCCGTACGGGCTACGGCCAAAGAGCATCGTCGAGGAGGCCAGGAGTGAGTAGAACCAGCCCCTCGTCTGGTCCACGCCCTCCGAGATGAAGTCTGCCGGGAAGTGGCGCTCGAAGCCTTCGCCGCCCCCTTTAAAGGGGTAGTGCTGTTGGGCGAACGGCATGCTCCCCGAGTCGAACCACGCATCCAGGACCTCGGGGACGCGGGTCGCCTCACGCTCGCAGCCGGAGCACCTTATTCCAACGTCGTCTATATAGGGACGGTGCAGGTCGTCCGGGACGGGCCCCGTGGCCCTTTCCTCCAACTCCGCGATGCTCCCTATAACGGTGACGTGGCCCTCCTCGCAGCGCCAGACCGGCAGCGGCGTCCCCCAGTAGCGCTCGCGGGAGAGCGCCCAGTCGACGTTGTTGCGCAGCCAGTCGCCGAAACGGCCCCACTTTATGTGCTCGGGGACCCAGTTTATGCCCTCGTTCTCCCGCAAAAGGTCGTCGAGGACCGCCGTCGTCCTCGCGTACCAAGCCTTTTTGGCGTAGTAGAGGAGCGGCGTCCCGCAGCGCCAGCAGTGGGGATAAGAGTGCTCGTAGTCCTCGGCCCGATAAAGGAAGCCGGTCTCCCGAAGCTCCTCCACGAGCCCAGGGTCCGCCTCCTTCACGAAGATGCCCGCGAAAGCTCCCACGTGTTCGTCGAAGGTTCCGTCCGGCTTCACGGGGTGGATCGTCGGGAGGCCGTAGCGCCTGCCCATCCTCGCGTCGTCCTCGCCGTAGGCGGGCGCCGTATGGACGAGGCCCGTCCCCTCCGTGGTAGTTACGTGGTCGCCGAGGACGACGCTGAAGAGGTTCGGCGCCTCCTCGACGGGGACGTACTCGAACGGGCGGCGGTACTTCGTCCCTTCAAGCTCGCGCCCGCTCTGTGTATTGAGGATCTCGTGCTCGCCCTCGCCGAGGGCCTTCTCCACGAGCTCCCGCGCCAGGATCAACTTCTCCTCGCCGGCCCTGACCGTTACGTACTCGACCTTCGGGGACGCGGCGACGGCGGTGTTGGAGACGAGGGTCCAGGGGGTGGTGGTCCAGATCAGGAGCGACG
>JADDPY010000470.1 GCA_016781635.1 Rubrobacter sp. | reverse complement strand
GCTGACCGGCAGCGACATACCGCTGGCGAGACTTGGCTCCTTGCCGGAGGATCTGCTGACCGGCTTGCCCTTCGTGGAGAGCGGGTTGACGACGCCTGGCTCAGCGATCGGTGGAGTTCCACGCCCACTGGGAGACGTAAACGGGGCGCAGCTTGATCAGGGGACAAATGCGATAGGGCTTGCTGCGCCGCGACACCCGGCTGCCGACGTGGAGGGGAGCGCTGTCACGGGTGAGCGATGGGCAAGCGGGCGTGCGCTGGAGGCTTACAAGGGCCGTCACTTCCGACCGGACCCAGACCTGCAGATGACAGCATTCGTGCTCGGCGCGTATGACAATCCGGAACCGCTCGAGATGCGGCTTGGCCTGATCTCGAAAAATCATCTCGTTCATGCGGCAGGCACGCCGCACTCGCTGAGCAGCGCAATCATCGCCGAGAACCTGTCCAACCCACGTCGGCTGGAAGTGGTCACTGCCTTTCTCGAGCAGTCGCTCAAGCGATTTCCCTTCGGCTCGGCCTTTGAGGCGGACCTGAAGGCACTGCAGGCGGAAGTGGAGCGCCGGAACAACCGGTTCGAAGCCGACTGGCGCCAGCAAGGAACGGATTTCGGCCGCGCGTACTTGGACGCGGCGAGCTACGCGCCGGGTCCGGCTGGAGGGATTGCGAATGGCGGCCGGCTTCTGCTGGGGATCTCCTCAGGGGAAGTGGATGCACGGGACGCAGCGGTCGAGCTGCTTCCGGGCACTGCCAGTGCATTGGCGGGAAGCTTCAGGCGAGGGCGCGACGAGCACAGCCTCGATCCCCACAGCATCCGCTTTTCACAGGAAAATATTTCCCCGCGAACGCGCGACGGCATAGCCGTTCCCGACCTTGTCGAGGACATGCGCCGCAACGCCTGGAAGGGGCAACCGATCGATGTGGTTCGGATGCCGGATGGCAGCCTCACCAGCATAGACAATCGACGGCTCTACGCCGCACGACAAGCCGGTAGAGATGTTCAGGCGAGGATCAGGCATTATGATGAGCCGTTGAGCAGGAAGCAGGCTCGGCGATTTAGGACACGAACGGGCGACCGAGGCCCCAGCACGTGGGGGGAAGCCATTGAAATGCGGGTTTCGATCCAGCCCAACGATTTTGCTAAGGCCGGCCACTTCGGGTCGCACAAGCTACCAAGGATAGAAGAGTAAGGATCAATCGGAGCGCAGTCACATGGACTATGATGTGTTCGAGGACGAACTCCTCCCCGAAGGTTTCAAGTTCCCGGAAGCCTTTCTCGATATGGTTTGCAACCAGTCGATCAAGGCGATTGGGCCCTGGTGGTTCCTCCATGGAGAGCCTGAAGATGTCCATTTCTGGCTTGAGCAGATTCGCGAGGAATGCCCTTCCAGGCCGTTGGTACCCTTCGCAAAGTACAGTGCGTTCGACGACATTGCCTGTTTCGACGGTTCTGACACTTCAGGAGATCCCAAGATCTACTATTTCGGTTGGACTTCATCACCGGGGTGGGATGATCAAAATCAAGGGACTCACTCCCATTTCCAACGCTGGGTCGAACAAGCCAAACGAGACGCGGAACGATGGAAGGCCGAGGGCAGGCCGGATTTTGGCTGATCCAGGAAGAGGTTTGCCATCGCGGGTGCCGACTGCTTCCCAGCAGTGTCAATAATTTCGCGGGAAGTTTCAGCCCAGGCCATCACGAGCAC
>JADDPY010000409.1 GCA_016781635.1 Rubrobacter sp. | reverse complement strand
CTCCTGCTGCAGGACCCGATTCTCCCGCCTGAGCCTCCTCAGCTCCTCGCGCTCATCCGTCGTGAGCCCCGCCCGCTCGCCGCCGTCTATCGCGGCCTGCTTCACCCAGTGGCGCAGGCTCTCGAACGACACGCCCAGCTCCCGAGCGACCTGCGCGACGGGCTTGCCGCTCGTGCGCACCAGCCGCACCGCCTCTTCCCTGAACCCCCCGGGTACGGCGGCTTGGTCTTCCCCATAGCTCCGTGGACTCCTCTCTCGGGTACTATCCCCAATCTTCGGGTGTCCACCAAACCGGGTCAAGTCAACCCATCTCGTGGACTCCTTTCTCCGGTACTATACACAGTCCCAAGGTGTCCACTAAACCGGGTTAAGACCACGCACAGTGACCCCACCGATACCTCAGGATGGCCCTGGATGACCTCCTCCATCTGTGCGTGCCGTTTCCCGACGTCAGTGTGCGCGAGGCTTTTTTCAGGATCTCGTTCTCCAACGCCAGCTTCCCGCAGAACCTCTCCAGCTCGGCGACTCTACCCTACAGTGCCGCTATCTCCGAGGTCTCCCGCTCCGTAAACGCTGCTTCTCCTCGGGCTTCGTACTCCTTACGCCACCGAAGCAGCACGCTCTCAGCCAGGTTATGCTCTCGGCATACCTGTGACGGTCGCTTCTGACCACTCGCCACCTGCCGGCAGCACTCGAGCTTGAACTCTCGGCTGTGATCCCTTCCAGGCATCTCGTTCTCCTTCCAGCTCTCAGCTTAGTCGCCTGTCTGGAGAAGTTAGCTTGACCTAGTGGTCCAGTCTTCGGGGTCTTCCGCGCATCGGGTGCAGGCTACCAGGTGTAGTGGTATACCCCACCCCCTCTCAGCCTAGCCGGTGCCGGCTAGGAGCGGTGGAGGGCGACCGAAAACAAGCGGAGTGGTCATACACGTCCGTCTGGTTGCTGCACCAGTGTTCAGGAAGCGCCTGCGCAGCGTCTCGAACCCAGCCCTTCCATACATCTGTCTCTTGAGTAGCTTCAGGCGGTTGACGTTACCCTCCGTCTGCCCCTGGCTGTAGGTCGAGGTTAACCCGGCCACCACCGCATCCACATCCTGGCGCAACTTGGTCACGAACGCTCCCATCTCGGGCAGTCCGCAGCTCTCGGCGCGTCCCATCCACAGCTCTAGCTCTTCCCGGGGCTGCTCGTCGGTTCGGTCTCGAAGCATGTAGGCGAATCCCTCCAGCAGCGCGGTCGCCGTTTGAACGTCTGGATGGAGCGCTTTCAACTGCTTGATCGCGACTTGCTGCTCCGGGCTTACATCCTCTGGACGAATGAGCAGCAACCCGGTCGCCTGTCTCGGTGTGAGACCGACTCTGGGCCGTGGCAGCACTCCACCCGCGCGCTGTTGCTGACGTAGATGAGCCACGAATCTAGACACGTTGCCGCGGGTGCCGGGATAACCCAACGCCACTATCTCCCTCCACAAGCCCAAACCGTTGCGGTACCCCTGCCCCCACCGCTTCAGTAGATATGGCTCGTACGGCGCCAGGATGCTGGTCTTGTGAGTGTAGCGAGGCCTAAGGGGGACAGTGTCGCAAGACAGATAACGCTGGACCGTATGGCGGTGTATGC
>JADDPY010000568.1 GCA_016781635.1 Rubrobacter sp. | reverse complement strand
CTCTTTCGACACCGCCCGGGCTTGCGGCTCCGGCGGCTTCGAGCTGCTCGCGGGCAAGGGCCGATATATCCGAGATAAAGTGCCGCTGCGATGAGGAGGCCGTCCTGGTAAAGATGGGCAGGTTGCGCCCGGAGGACGGGCGCAACCTGCCCATCTTCTGTGGTGAAGCTTGTCGAGCAACCTCTGGAGGTATCCTGCAAAACTCTAACGAGGAGACTCGTTACCCGGTGGCATCGAGCCCCCAAGAGATTATCTTCTCGGGAGCGATGCGGATCATCGCTCCTTCCCCGGTGCCAGTCCCTTCGATGGTCTCGGTTCGGCCCTGGACCATCACCGACCGAGGCTGCCAGGGGGGCAGGACGTCGTCGACCACGAACGCCGCCTTCGGGTTGGACCGCGCGTTGCGGAATTTCTTTGTGGCGGCGAAGTTCCGGCCCGAGACGTCGATCGTGCCCTCCTCGGGATTGTAGCGCCAACCGACAGGCACCACGTGAGGCATTCCATCGTCGTCCACGGTTGCGAGCCGTCCCAATCGCTTCTCGCTCAACAGGTACCCGAGCTCTGCTTCGGAGAAAGATGCCACCGGTCTACCTCCTCCGCGCCAGCGTCGTCAGCGCGACCACGATCACGACGGCGGCCACGACGTGCATCAGTTCCATCGCCAGGACCATCGAAAACGGCGCCCCGGGGATCGTCAACGGCGTGACGAAAGAGAGCACCAGCAAAACCCCCGACAGAACGACGAAGTTCCTTGTCGGACGATGCGTGAACCGCCCCAGAAGGGCAAAGACGACGCCAGCCAGAAGCGCGGGCATGACGGTGGTACCCACGACCATGCCCAAGGTCAACGGCGTCTCCGGGCCGGGGATGATGAAATCAGATGGGATAGCCCCCATAGCGTTCGCAATAAGGTAGACCAGGGCATTAGCCGCAGCGGCGGCCAACGCGGTAAGCGGAGCTACCCACGCCAGTCGGCTCCAGCCAACGCGCCCGCTATGAATAGGGGAGTTCTGTACGTTCTCCATATTTCCCGTCCTTTCCGGGTTTCGTTTCCAACTATACGTTATCAAGAGAGATAATCTATGTCAAGATTATTTTAATCGGGATCAAAACTGCTATACTGCCGATATGACAGATTCGGCAGAGGAGCGCGTCGGGAGGGGAGAGTTCGTGCCGCGCCCGCTCACCGAGCACATGGGTTGGCTGATGTCGCGAGCGGCTCACGCGCTCGGGGCGGCTTTGACGGAGAGCCTGGCGCATCTGGGTTTGAACCTACGGGACTACGCCGTGCTGATCGCGGCGGAACGAGTGGTCGCAACGGGGGGGCCCCGTACGCAGCTCGCGTTGGCGCGGGCCGCGAGGCTCGACAAGTCCACGATGGTGGTTGCCCTGGACGCGCTAGAGGGGGCGGGTCTCGTGGAGCGGAAACCGGATGCCAAGGATCGGCGGGCGCGGATCGTGGAGCCGACGAATGCCGGACGGGAGCTTCTTGCGAGGGCCGAGGAGATAGTAACCGGCGTCGAGGACGAGGCACTGGCCGACCTCGACGCCGAAGAGAGACGTGTTTTGAGGGACCTGCTTCGCCGTCTCGTGCTAGGGCGCAGAGCGGCGAGCGAAGAGCCCAGGCCTTGTTCTTGACGAAGGGGTAGGAACCCAAGCGGAGACGTGGACTTGGCCGGCCTCTGGGTAAGGTCGTCGCGGCCAGCATAGAGAGTACAATCTTCTTTCTATGGTCAAGGTAAAGGTATGCGGCATAACCAACGTGGGCGACGCCCGGGCGGCGGTGCAGTCTGGCGCCGATGCTCTGGGGCTAGTCTTTGCGCGGAGCCCGAGGCAGGTCGGCGTGGAGGAGGCTCGGGAGGTGGCGGAGTCGTTGCCTGAGGGTGTGCTGAAGGTCGGGGTTTTCGTGAACGAGGAGCCGGGGGAGGTGCTCCGTGTTGCGGAGGCCGTCGGGCTCGATTATGTACAGCTTCACGGGGACGAGGGTCCGGAGACCGTAACCTGGTTGAGGGATCGGGGCGTCAAAGTGATCAAGGCGCTGAGGGTACGGGACGAGGGTTCTCTTGCGGCGCTTGAGAGGTACGAGGCGAATCTGTTTCTGCTGGATGCTTACAGTGAGAAGGCTCGCGGGGGGACCGGTGAAAGGTTCGACTGGAGGCTGGCGAAATCGCTAAAGGGTCGTGATAACATCCTCGTCTCCGGAGGTTTGGCACCGGAGAACGTGCATGAGGCGATCCGGCTCTTCGAGCCTTACGGGGTAGATGCTTCCAGCTCCCTGGAGAGCTCGCCCGGTATCAAGGACAGGGAGCGGGTCCGGAGGTTTATCTTTGCAGCAAGAAACTGACAAGACCGGATACTTTGGCTCTTTTGGTGGCCGCTACGTGCCCGAGACGCTTATACATGCTCTCGAGGAGCTAGAGGAGGCCTACGAGCGGTACAAGGGAGACCCGGAGTTTGTCCGGGAGCTCGAAGTTCTTGCTCGGGACTTCGTCGGGCGGGCGACGCCGTTCATGCTCGCCGAGAGGCTTACCAAGAAGTGGGGCGGGGCGAACGTGTGGTTCAAGCGCGAGGATCTCGCGCACACGGGGGCGCACAAGATCAACAACGCCCTCGGCCAGATCCTGCTGGCAGACCGCATGGGCAAGAGCCGCGTCATCGCCGAGACGGGGGCGGGGCAGCACGGGGTCGCGACCGCGACCGTGGCCGCGCTCTACGGCAAGGAATGCGTCGTGTACATGGGCGAGGAGGACACCCGCCGTCAGGCCCCGAACGTCCTGAGGATGAAGCTTCTGGGGGCGGAGGTGAGGCCCGTGACGAGTGGTTCGGGGACTTTGAAGGCCGCGCTCAACGAGGCTATCCGCGACTGGGTCACGAACGTCGAGGACACGCACTACATTATCGGGACGGTGGCGGGACCGGCGCCGTACCCTCGCATCGTGCGCGATCTTCAGGCCGTGATCGGCCGCGAGACCGAAGCCCAGGCGCAGGAGCGTCTCGGTGGGGACCCGGATGCGATCGTGGCGTGCGTCGGCGGGGGCTCGAACGCCATCGGCATTTTCCACCAGTTTGTCGGGCGCGAGGGCGTCAGGCTCGTCGGCGTGGAGGCGGCGGGGCACGGCCTGGAGTCGGGCGAGCACGGGGCGTCGCTCACCGGCGGGGCGCCCGGGGTGTTGCACGGGTCTTTGAGCTACGTTTTGCAGACGGCGGACGGCCAGATCCGAGAGGCACATTCGATCTCCGCCGGCCTCGACTACCCGTCGGTCGGCCCGGAGCATGCCTACCTCAAGGACGAGGGCCTCGTCGAGTACGTGAGCGTCACGGACGAGGACGCTCTGAAGGCGTTTGTCGAGTGCTCTCGACTCGAGGGCATCATCCCGGCGCTCGAGTCGGCGCACGCCATCTCCTACGCCGAGGGGCTCGCGAAGGAGCTCGGGCCCGGCAAGAACATGGTCATCAACATGTCGGGGCGCGGGGACAAGGATATAGGGGTCGTTGCCGAGCACGTTGGCATCGACGCCAAAGAGGCGGAAGAAGCTTCGGGTGACCAGTAGCGGGCGTATAGAGGGCCGGATGATTTCTCCGGCGGAAGGGCTTCGCGCGGCGTTCACGGAAGGGCGGACCGCGCTCATACCGTACCTGACAGCGGGGTATCCTTCTCTCGAAGGCGCGTACGAGGTGGGGGAGGCTTACATCGAGGCCGGGGCGGACGTCGTGGAGATCGGGGTGCCGTTCTCGGACCCCCTGGCAGACGGCCCCACGATCCAGAACACCGCGAATCGGGCGCTGGAGAACGGGGCGGACCTCGGATACTGCTTCGAGCTCGCGAGCCGATTCTCCGGGCGCGTGCCGGTCGTGCTGCTGGTCTATTACAACAACGTCTTCGCGCGCGGGGCCGAAAGGTTCCTCGCGGAGTCGGCGGAGGCTGGGGTGTCGGGGCTCGTGATCCCGGACCTCCCCATCGACGAGGCCGTGGCGTTCCGCAAGATGGCGGGGGAGAAGGGCGTGGCGATCTGCCCGCTCGTCGCGCCGACGACCACGGAGGCACGCCTCGATAAGGTGGCCGAGGCCGCCTCGGGCTTTGTGTACTGCGTCTCCGTATCCGGGGTTACGGGGGCGAGGGAGAAGCTACCGCAGGGGGCGGTGGACCTTCTGGGGAGGGTCCGGGCGAAGGTCTCGGTCCCGGTAGCTCTGGGCTTCGGGATCTCGACGGCCGAGGCTGCGGTCGAGGCTGCGGAGGCGGGGGCTGAGGGTGTGATCGTCGGCAGCAAGCTCATGCAGATCGTCGCCGATGGCGGGCCGGAGGCGGCCGGTGCTTGGCTTCGCGAGCTTCGCGCGGCGCTGAGCGGCGGGGCGGGGGTCTAGCATCAGGGCCTGGATCAGCAAGCGGCGGGAGTACTCCCGGTCCGGTGGCAGGGGACCGCAGGTGCCCGATACCGAGAGCGGGCTCGCCTCGACCGACGGCGTCTTCACCAAGTGCGAATCGTGCGGGGATCCGATCTACGAGAAGGATCTTGCCAGCCGCTTCAACGTCTGCCCGCACTGCGAGTTCCACTACCCACTCTCCGCCCCCGACCGCATCCGTCTGCTCGCCGATACGGGCTCCTTCGAGGGTCGGGACGAGGGCATGCTCGCCGGCGACCCGATGGGTTTCGAGGGCTACGGGGAGAAGCTCGCCGCGGCGCGCAAGAAGACCGGGCTAGACGACGCCGTCCTCTCCGGAACGGCGAGGATAGGCGGCCATGGGGTCGCGCTCGCGGCAATGGACTTCCGGTTTATCGGGGGATCGATGGGGAGCGTCGTGGGGGAGAAGATCTCGCGCGCCATGGAGTTCGCCTACGACGAGGGGCTCCCACTTGTCATCGTCTCCTCCTCGGGCGGGGCCAGGATGTTCGAGGGCGTCTACTCGCTCATGCAGATGGCGAAGACGAGCGTCGCCCTGAGCAGGTACATGACCGGCTCCATGCCCTACGTCTCCATCCTCGCCGACCCGACCTTCGGCGGGGTGACCGCCTCGTTCGCGACGGCGGCCGACGTCGTGATCGCCGAGCCCAAGGCCAGGATAGGCTTCGCCGGGGCACGGGTTATCGAGAGCACGACGAAAGAGCGGCTGCCGGAGGGTTTCCAGACCGCCGAGTTTCAGAAAGACCACGGGCTCGTCGACAGGATAGTGCATCGCCTCGCGCTCAAAAACGACCTCGAACGCTTCCTGGGGCTGCTCGCGTGATCCTGGATTTCGAGAAGCCGATCAAGGATTTCGAGGCCCGAATCCTCGAGCTTCACCGCCTCGCGGGCTCGAACGAGGGGTTGCAGGAGGAGATCTCGCGCCTGGAGGCCGCGCTCGAGTCCGCCAAGAAGCGCATCTACTCGCACCTGACCCCCTACCAGAGGGTCCAGGTCGCCCGCCACCCCGAGCGTCCCGGCTTCCGCGAATACCGGGATGCCCTCGCCGACGACTTCTACGAGCTCTCCGGCGACAGGCTCGGGGCGGACGACCCGGCGGTACGCGGCGGGCTCGCCAGGATAGGGGGGCACCCGGTCGTCCTCCTGGGGCACGATAAGGGGACGGACGTAAAGGCGCGCGTGGCGAGCAACTTCGGGATGGCCCACCCCGAGGGCTACCGCAAGGCGGGGAGGCTCTACGCGCTCGCGGAGCGCTTCGGCGTGCCGGTAGTGGCGCTCGTGGACACGCCGGGGGCCGCGCCCGCCCGCGGGGCCGAGGAGCGGGGGCAGGCGTGGGCCATCTCCGCCGACCTCATGGCGCTCGCCCGGGTCCCCGTGCCGGTCGTCGCGGTGGTCGTAGGGGAGGGCGGCTCCGGCGGAGCTTTAGCTATGTGCCTCGCTGACCACGTCTCGATGCTCGAGAACTCCTATCTCTCCGTTATAGCCCCCGAGGCCTGCGCCTCTATAATCTTCCGCGACCCGAGCCGCGCCGCCGAGGCTGCGGAGGCGATGAAGATTACGGCGAGGGACCTCCTCGCCCACGGGATCGTCGACGACGTCCTCCCCGAACCGCTCGGCGGCGCCCACAACGAGCCCGAGGCCGCGACGACGGTCGTCGCTCGGGCCGTTGAGGGTTCCCTCTCCAGGCTCACGAAGATGGAGCCCAAGGCGCTCGTCAAGGCCCGCTACGAGCGCTACCGCAGGATGGGGGCGCACCTGGAGGCCGGCGAGATCGGGGCCGAGAACGGTGCGGCAGGAGGGATCTCCATGGAGCATCCCGAGGGCAACGCCCCAGTCCGCTAGGAATGCCTAGCAGACCCCGAGGAACCTGTGTAGACCGGAAAACGAGGAATGGGCACGAGGTTCGCTAGAGGGACCATCCGAGGCTTCGGTTGGGGCGTACGTAACGCTTTCGGGCTCAGGGAAGGTAAGGTCCTCTTCGCCGCCGGCTACAAGGCCTTGAGGAGGCCTATAACCGGCGGCCGGTACGCATCAAGGGAAAATGGCCGCTAACGCCTCCCGAACATCGGGAGCGTAGCTTTAGCCCTTCAGGAAGGGCAGCAGTTCGCGCGCGGTCTCCACGGGCTTCTCTTCGGCGAGGTAGTGTCCCGCGTCCACGGGGCCTCCTCGTACATCGTCGGCGTAGGTGCGCCAGACCTCCAGTACGTCGTAGAGCTTGTGCATCGCACCGTTCCTACCCCAGAGCGCCAGGAGCGGGCACTCGACCTTGCGACCATTGTCCCGGTCAGAATCGTCGTGGGCCAGGTCTATGGATGCGGCGGCGCGGTAGTCTTCGCAGCTGGCGTGGACCGTGCGCTCGTCGAAGCATCGCTCGTACTCGGCGAGGGCCCCGGGGGCGAAGGTCTCCACCGTCGAGCCGTACCGGCCGAACAGGGCTTCGAGATAATAGGCACGGTTGTTTCCGATTAGCTTTTCAGGGAAGTCGTAGGGTTGGGCGAGAAAGAACCAGTGATAGTAGGCCATCGCGAGGTCCCGGTCGACTGTCGAGAAGAGGTGCCGGGTGGGCAATATATCGAGGACGGCGAGTTTCGTTACGCACCCACGATGGTCGAGCGCCATTCGGTGCCCGACGCGCCCGCCCCGGTCGTGGCCGACCACGGCGAAACTGTCGAAGCCCAAGGAGCTCATTGCACTCACCATGTCGTCCGCCATGGCGCGCTTGGAGTAGGTTGCGTGGGCCTCGTCCCCTTCGGGCTTCGAGCTGTCGCCGTAGCCGCGCAGGTCGGCGGCCACGACGGTAAACCCCTCGTCGACGAGGAGTGGTGCGACGTCGTGCCACATCACGTGCGTCTGCGGGTAGCCGTGGAGGAGCAGGACCGGTGGGCCCTCGCCGCCGCGAACGGCGTTGATCTCCACCCCGTTCGCTTGCATCCGGTGCCGCTCGAAGCCTTCGAACATGGTGTCTGGCCCCTATCCGAAAAAGGTGCGGGCCGCTGCGTAGAGATCGTCCGGGACGATCTTCGTCTCCTCGGTTGCTTCGGAGAGGTCTACGGTGACGATATCGTTGCCACGGAGGGCGACCATCTTGCCCCACTCGCCGTTCTTGACGGCTTCGGCGGCGCGCAGGCCGTAGCGTGTGGAGAGGATGCGGTCGTAGGCGGTGGGGGTGCCGCCGCGCTGGAGGTGGCCGAGGACGACGTGGCGGGT
>JADDPY010000318.1 GCA_016781635.1 Rubrobacter sp. | reverse complement strand
GCGCGCTTCAGAACGCCGCCTCCATCGGCAGCCTCATAATCACGACGGAGGTAATCGTAGCCGAGCCCCAGGAAGGCGGCGGCGGGGCAGCAGCCGTGAGCAGGGCCGGCCACAACATGGACCTCATGTAGAAGCCCCGGAAGACCGAACCGGTAGCGGCGTACCCGCTACCGGTTCACCTCCTCTGTCAGTAGCCTTTTCGTTCTCGTAGCCCTGCCGGACCTCTTCTTCCATCTCCTTGTAGTGGCCCGCGTAGTCGCCGAAGTACTCGCCTCTGAGATCCATCCAGGTCTTACGGACGTCGAAACATTCCTCGCAGACGGCGAGCTTGTGCGCGCTCAGGAGGTGGCCTACCCTGAAGTACTTCCCCTCGACCTCGTCCCCGCACACGGCACACAAACGCTCTTCGTCGCCGTGTACCCCCGGTGCTTTACTCTCGTCCATGTAAACATAGGTTAGTTCGAGCCATACCCCGAACGGCGTTGGCAGTTATCGACGCGCGCAAGGACGTCTCTAACCGTTATGCCCTGTACGTCACCGGTCTTCTAGCCCGTACTCGGAGGCCGAGGGGAGGCCAGAGAGGCCTCTCGTGGTGCGTACGGCCTTCAGAACGGCCTCCGAGAGCACCCGTGCCCCCCACGCCCCGACAACGTCCGTCGTGGCGTCTACCTCGCCGAGGGCGGCGGCGAATACGAGGTCCCCGTCGACTGTAGTGTGAACTGGGCTTATGGTGCGAGCGAGGCCGTCGTGGGCCATCTCGGCCACCTTCTGAACTTGCGAGGTATCCAACCGCGCGTTTGTAGCCACGATCCCCAGAGTAGTGTTCTCGCCCCACCTCACCCGGGCCGCGGCCTCCGGCAGAAGCCCGACCGTGTCCCCCAGGCCACCGTCGTCGAGGCGTGGTCCGGCCAGGGTCTCCCCCGTCGCCGGGTCCCGGACGTCGCCGAAGGCGTTCACCGCGACGAGCGCCGCGACGATCAGCCCTTCCTCGGCTCCGTCAGGTCGCGCGGAGGCCGAGCCGAGCCCGCCCTTCATCGCCCGTTCCATGCCCAGGATGTTCCCCACGCTGGCCCCCGTGGCGGCGCCGACGCTCCCCTCCGCAAACGTCCCGCTCCTGGCCGAGGCGGCGGCCTCGTAGCCCATGGCGGCGTCCGGCCGTGCGCCCGCGGAGCCGACCGCAAGGTCGAAGAGAACGGCCGCCGAGACGAGGGGGATGCGGGCGACCCCGACATCAAGACCGATGCCGCGTTCTTCCAGAAAGCGGATCATGCCGTCGGCCGCCGAGAGCCCGAAGGCGCTGCCGCCGGTGAGCAAGATGCCCTGCCTGTGGCGCACGATCCCCGTCTGCCCGAGCCCGGCCGTACCGCGCGTCTCCGGCGACGAGCCTCGGACGTCGACCCCGACCACCGCGGGCCGGCCGAAAAGGACCGCCGTACAGCCCGTCGCTCCCTCGGGGTCGGTGGCGTGCCCGACGAGCACCCCCGGCACGTCGCACAGGTTGCCGAGCACGAGGGTCTTAGGAGCCCTCTACGCGGCCGTCTTCACGGGCCTCCGCGTCCTCCGACGCTTCCGGCTGCGCCCAGTCTTCGGGGTCAGCGGGGACGATATTCGGGTTTTCGGGGACCAGGCGGCCAAGGGGGACGAGCTCTCGCTCGCTCCTCTTCGGCCCGAACTGGACGAGGACGGCGTCCTTGACCATCGAGTAGTCGACGACGCTGCCCTCCTTCCCCTCGAGTTTCACCACCGAGTTCTTAAACGGGGCGCGCTCCTTGAACTCCTTGTAGGCGTCGTGCTCGTAACGCATGCAGCACTTCACCTCGCCGCAGCAGCCCATGATCTTGTCGTTCGGCGTC
>JADDPY010000334.1 GCA_016781635.1 Rubrobacter sp. | reverse complement strand
ATGATGACCTTCCAAAACGAGGACCTGGCCGCAAAGATCAAGGAAGACCTCGGCGTGGATGCCTCGGGACGTGACTTCCTCACTTTCTCGAGCCTCGAGGAGAGCTTGCGCGAGGACGTCGAGAAGGTCCGGGCCTCGGATCTCATCCCGGATGACATCTCCGTGTACGGCGCCATCTACGACGTGAAGACCGGTGAACTTCGCGAGGTGGTCCGGAGCTAAGTTTTACGCAAGCATCGCGATAGACAACGTCCACTCGGGACCGTAGCAGAGGGAGGCGTAGGCATGGGTGTCGAACCGGTAGAGATGTTGGCGGTGCTCATTGATTGCCACCGACCGTCTGTTTCGTCTCGCACCGCGGTAGGGCGCATAGGCTACGAGAAGCTGGCGCAGGGGTAGGCTACCCAGCTCGTACGGCCCGCTTGGGGTATAGTCGCGGTCGTCACCATATGGGAAAGGAGACAGAGAATGGTAAAGCTCACCGTGCTCTACGGCCTTCCGGGCGATCCGGAGGCGTTCGAAGATTATTACGCCAACAGCCACGTTCCGCTGGCCGCGAGGATTCCAAACGTTCAGCGTTTCGAGTCCGGCAGGGTTGCGGCACCCGACGGGGGGCACCCGCCCTACCAGCGGATCGCCGAGCTCTGGTTCGAGAGCGCGTCGGTCATGCAGGAGAGCCTCTCGTCCCCAGACGGCAAGGCCGCGACGGACGACATCCCCAACTTCGCTACAGGAGGGGCTACGGTCTTCGTCTCCGAGGTCGAGGCCTAGACTAGGCCAGGAGAACTACGAGAGGGGCGGGCTGCACCAGGTATCCCCGATCGGATCAGTCCCTGCTGCCCCTCTCCAATGCCATCACCCGGCGTAGTTGTTCCCGCGGATCAGGGACGTTGCTGTAGGCCACGTCCCACGAAAATTCTTTCTCGAGGCTCGCGTACCGGTGGATCGCGACGTTCCATATTTGGTCTAACCGTCGCTTGGGTGTGAGGCTGATCCTTTGGGCCTCGTGTTTTCCTCGGGGCGGAGGGCGGCCAGGAGCAGTAGGCCGACGCCCAGCACGATCGCCACGTCGGCGGCGTTGAAGATCGGCCAGACGCGGAGGTCGACGTAGTCGGTAACCTCGCCCTCGAGTATTCGGTCGATGAGGTTGCCTGCTGCACCCCCCAGGATAAGCCCGCACCCGGCCGTCGTCGCCCTCGAGGGTTCGCCGGTGAGCAGCATCCACAGGACGAACGCGACGGCGACGGCGCTGCCGAGCAGCAGTATGCTCGACTGCCCGCCCAGTATGCCGAAGGCCCCTCCCGGGTTCTTGATATACGTGAGGTGGAGCACGCCGCCGATCAGGGGGATGCTCTCCCCGAGGCGCATCGAGCCCTCGACCAGCTTCTTCAGGCCTTGATCCACGACGAAAATCGCGAGGGCGAGACCTAGCGCACCGAGCAACGCGGTCCAGCGGCTCACCGGAAGCTGCGCCCCGGAGCCGGGATGACGGTGTGTGCGGAGGGTCGTTTCACAGCCGCGCTGATCCTAGCACAGGCTCCGTTGGTTTCTTCCCGATCCGGGATGGTCCTCGGGACCCACGAGCTTTCCTCCTCCGGACCGATGCCCGCGTCCGGGCTCCGGAATAAGGTTTAACCGTAAGCTGTTGGCTAGCGCAGAGGAGGAAGGGTCATGGAGGCAGAGAAGCAGAACTACGGGATGCCCGAGGGGGCAATCGGCGGAATCTCCGGTCCGGCGGCGATGAACGAGGGGGAGGAGAGGACGTGGTCGGCCCTCGCTCACCTGAGCGTCTTCGCCAACCTCTTCACGGGGTTCCTCGGGCCTGTCGTGGCGCTGGTGGTCTGGCTG
>JADDPY010000294.1 GCA_016781635.1 Rubrobacter sp. | reverse complement strand
GGTTCTTCGCCATAAACGACCTCGCCGGCATCCGCCAGGAGGATGGTGAGGTCTTCGATGCCACTCACCGGCTTGTCCTGGACCTCATGAAGGACGGCAAGATCAACGGCCTGCGCATAGACCACCCCGACGGTCTCTACGACCCGGCGGGCTACTTCGAGGATCTGCAGGAGGCGGCGTCCAAAGCTCTGGAAAGCGGCGGCGACGAGCCCCCGGCGTACGTGGTGGTCGAGAAGATCCTGGCCGGACACGAGCGCCTCCCCGAGGACTGGCCGGTCTCCGGTACGGTCGGCTACGAGTTTATGAACCTCCTGAACGGGCTGTTCGTCGACCCTGCGGGCGAAGAAGGCATCGACCGCGCCTACCGGCGCTTCACCGGGCGCACCACGACCTTCGAGGATCTTCTCTACTCGTCCAAAAAGGCCGCCATGCGCGACGAGCTCGCGAGCGAGCTGAACGTCCTCTCCCGTCGCCTCCTCCGAATCGCGGAGGGCTTCGCCGGTCGGCGCCAGTACGACTTCACCCTCCACGTCGTGCGCGATACCCTCACCGAGGTCGTCGCCCGCTTCCCGATCTACCGCACCTACGTGAGGCCCGGGCGCGTCTCCGACGCCGACCGAAAGTACATAGATTGGGCGGTGAGCAGCGCGAAGAAAAGGAGCACCGCCGCCGACACCAGCTCCTACGACTTTCTCTACGAGGTCCTGCTCCTGGAGGAGGGCGGCCCTGCGGAGTACCGGCGGGCCGTTGAGGCGTTTGTCGGGAAGTTCCAGCAGTACACGGGGCCGGTGATGGCGAAGGGGATGGAGGACACCTCCCTCTACATCCACAACCGCCTCGTCTCGCTCAACGAGGTCGGCGGCGAGCCCGAGCGTTTCGGGATCTCCGTCGCGGCGTTTCATATAGAGAACACGGAGAGAGCGCGGCGCTGGCCGCACGCGATGCTCGCGACCTCCACCCACGACACCAAACGCGGAGAGGACGTGCGGGCCAGGATCGACGTCCTCTCCGAGTTGCCGGGCGAGTGGCGCGAGACCCTCCTGCGCTGGGGACGGGCGAACCGCACGCGCCGGCGGGTGGTTGAGGGGCACCCCGCCCCGAGCCGCAACGACGAGTACCTCCTGTACCAGACCCTCCTCGGTGCCTGGCCCCTCGAAGGCCTGAGCGGTCTCGACGAGGGGGGCCTCGAAGGCTTCCGCGGGCGCATCCGGACCTATATGGAGAAGGCGATCCGGGAGGCCGGCGCCCACACCTCCTGGACAAACGCGAACGAGGAGTACGAGGGGGCGGTAGCCCACTTCGTCGACGCCCTGCTCACCCCCTCGGAGAACGACCTCTTCCTCCAGGAGTTTCTCCCGTTCGCGGGCAAGATAGCCCGCCTCGGCGCCCTCAACAGCCTCTCCCAGACCCTCCTCAAGCTGACCGTCCCCGGCGTCCCGGATGTATATCAGGGCAACGAGCTCTGGGACTTCAGCCTCGTCGACCCGGACAATCGCCGCCCCGTGGACTACGGGATGCGCGAGAAGCTCCTCACCGGGCTGGGTGGGATGGCCTCGGGCGAAGATCTCGCCAGCGAAGTGGCGGCCATGATCGAGGATGGCGAGTGGCAGGATGGGAAGCCGAAGCTCTACCTGACCTGGCGGGCCCTGGAGCTCAGGCGGGAGAGGCCGAACCTCTTTGCGGAGGGGGACTACGTACCGCTCGAGGTCTCGGGCGATGGTGCCGACCACCTCGTCGCCTTCGCCCGTATCTCGGGGGATAGCGCGGTCGTCGTGGTCGCCCCCCGGCTCGTCGGGCCTCTCGCGGACGACACCGGCGCCCTGCGGCTCCGGCCGGAGGCGCTCTGGGGTG
>JADDPY010000244.1 GCA_016781635.1 Rubrobacter sp. | reverse complement strand
CGGCCACTCCTACCTCCTCTACGGCCCGCTCGCCAACGGCGCCACGACCCTCATGTACGAGGGGGTGCCGACCTACCCCCAGAACGACCGCTTCTGGGACATCGTCGAGCGGCACAAAGTTACCATCCTGTACACCGCGCCGACCCTTATCCGCGGCCTCATGAAGTTCGGGACCGGGCCGCTGGAGAATCACGACCTCTCCAGTTTGAGGGTCCTGGGGAGCGTGGGCGAGCCGATCAACCCCAAGGCGTGGGTGTGGTACTACGAGAACGTCGGCGAGGGCCGTTGCCCGGTGGTGGACACCTGGTGGCAGACGGAGACCGGCGGGATCCTGATTACCCCGCTCCCCGGCCTCACCACGGCCAAGCCCGGCAGCGCGACCTTCCCGTTCCCCGGCATCTTCCCGGGCCTCTACGATGAGGAGGGCAACGAGGTCGAAGGCGCAGGATCGGGCAACCTGGTCATCAAGCGCCCCTGGCCCGGTATGCTCAGGACGCTGTACAAGGACCCGGAGCGCTACCGCGATACCTACTTCAACACGTACGGCCCGGAGATCTACTTCGTCGGCGACGGGGCCAAGCGCGACGAGGAGGGCTACTACACCATCACGGGTAGGGTCGACGACGTGATGAACGTCTCGGGCCACCGCGTCTCGTCGGCGGAGGTCGAGAGCGCCCTGGTGAGCCACGAGGCCGTCGCAGAAGCCGCGGTCGTCGGCAAGCCCGACGAGGACAAGGGCCAGGCGATCTGGGCGTACGTGATCCTCGAGGGCGACCGGGAGACGAGCGACGAGCTCATGAAGGAGCTCCGCGACCACGTCCGCTCGGAGATAGGGCCGACGTCGAGGCCGGATCAGGTGGTGGCGGTCGACGACCTGCCCAAGACGAGGAGCGGCAAGATCATGCGGCGCATCCTCAAGAAGATCGCCCAAGGCGACCAGGATGTCGGCGACACCACGACGCTCGCCGACCCGAGCGTCGTCGATGACCTCCAAAAGCAGGCTTCGGCCCAGACGTAAGCCAAACAAAACGAAGTAACACAAGGGGCGGGGTCTCTCAAAACACCCTGCCCCTTTTTCGTGCCGTCGTACAATCTCCCTGTTACCCGATCTATACGACAAGGGAGACTGCCGCATGGCACTAAATACCACCTCGTACGGCTCGCGGCCCGGTGCCGCAGCCTACGCCCTGCCCGACGCCCGCGCCGGGTTTATCCGTAAAACCTACGCCCACCTCGCTGGGGCCATACTCGCCTTCGTACTGCTTGAGGTGGCGATCTTCAGCACACCCCTCGCAGGCACCCTAGCGAGTTATCTGACGCAGAGCTGGCTGCTTACGCTTGCGCTGTTCATCGGGGCCTCGTGGATCGCGGACCGCTGGGCACGCTCCGAAGCCTCGCGCGGCTTGCAGTACGTCGGCCTCGGGATCTACGTAGCCCTGCAGGCGCTTATCTTCGTGCCGC
This sequence comes from Rubrobacter sp., assembly GCA_016781635.1. Taxonomy (GTDB): domain Bacteria; phylum Actinomycetota; class Rubrobacteria; order Rubrobacterales; family Rubrobacteraceae; genus Rubrobacter_F. The sequence goes on along the minus strand of JADDPY010000244.1, from coordinate 6,206 downwards.
TGCTGTATGTCGCGGTCTTTTATGTCAACGACCCGACCTTGATCCCCACGGCGGGCATCGTCACCGGGGCGCTGTTCCTCGGGCTCACGGCGGTCGTGTTCACGACCGGGGCGGACTTCTCGTTCTTGCGCGGCGCGATCGTCGTTGGCTCTCTCGTGGCGCTGGGGCTCATCGTGGCGAGCTTGCTCTTCGGGTTCAGCCTCGGCGTTATATTCTCGGTAGCGATGGTCGGCCTCGCCGCCGCCTCCATCCTCTACAGCACCTCTAACGTGCTTCACTACTACCGGACCGACCAGTACGTCGCCGCCTCGCTCTCGCTCTTTGCCGCCGTCGCGCTGCTCTTCTACTACGTACTGCGAATCCTTATTTCCCTCAAGAGGTAAGAAAGCTCTCGCACCGGGGTGCTTCCCGTGCTCCGGTGCGTATATATGCGGGAAAACAGACACGTTTTCGCGGCGCTGTAGTAGAATATGTACCAAAAGGAAGTCTCTCCAAGGAGGAGCTAATGCTCGGTTTTTACCTTGTAATGGGCATCGGACTGGTGATCTCAGCGTTGGCCGGGGTCTGGGTCAAGAGCTCTTACTCGAAGTACTCCAAGCAGAAGAGTTACAGCGGAATGACGGGTGCCCAGGTAGCCCGCACCATCCTCGACCGTAATGGTCTTACCAATGTACGCGTCGAGCCCGTGGCCGGCCAGCTTACCGACCACTACGACCCTCGCAGCAAGGTCGTCAGGCTTTCGGAGGGCAACTTCGCGCATAACTCGATCGCGTCGGTCAGCGTGGCGGCGCACGAGGTCGGGCACGCTATCCAGGACGCCACGGGCTACCTGCCGATGAAGGCCCGCTCGGGACTTTTCCCGATCGTGAACTTCAGCAACCAGCTGTTCATGCCGCTCCTCTTCGGCGGCTTCATCATGGGCGGCCTCGGTGGCCAAGGCGGGTTCGGCACTACCCTGATCCAGCTTGCCGCCGTACTGTTCATCGCGGTATTTGCCTTCCACGTGGTCACGCTGCCGGTGGAGATCAACGCCTCAACCCGGGCCTACGGTCTCTTGACGCGCTACGGTATCCTGTCGCACAACGAGGCTGGTGGCACAAAGCGGGTACTGACGGCTGCGGCCTTCACGTACATCGCGGCGGCGCTCACCTCGCTCCTGACGCTCGTCTACTTGCTCCTGGTGAGCCGGAACTAAGGAGAGACACAACACGCAACACCCAGGGGGGCGGGTCTTCGGACTTGCCCCCTTTTGTGTGCCTGTCATGCGCCGCCGGGGAGCATCTGGCGGCGTTCCTCCGCCGCGCTGGCCGGCTAAGCAGGGGGGCGAGGCTTGTGGCAGCCGTCGGAGCGTTGTTAGCTTGGCAGGTTTTTTCGAGTTCGTGAGGGAGACTACTTCCCGCGTGGGTATATCGCCTTTTGCGAGATGCGTGTGGTGCTAAAATGCTCGTGTCATGGAGGAGATCAAGCGCATAACCAAGCGTCGGCGCAGGCTGCGTAGTGTAGGGGAGCCGCACCCGTGGGAGCCCCGGCACATGAAGTTGTCGAACACGCGCGTCGCGGAGACAATCGGCGAGGTCGGCGGCAGGCGCAACGCCGCGCTGGGGGTGATACGCCACCTGTGGCGGGCGCCGGTGCCGTTCGTCGGCTTCTACGCCCCCGAGGGGCAGAAGGTGACGGAGGGTAGGCTCTATACACCGTCTCCCCCGAAGCGCGTCGACGACACCGAGTACCTCGCGGGTGTCGAGGCTCACAAAAGGGCGTACGCCGCTGACCTGCAAGCGACGATACTCTCGGCCGGTAGTTTGCCGGGCTACTTCGAGGTGCCGACCGACGAAGGATGGAGCATCGTCGTGGACCTGGCGGAGAAGCGCTTGGACCTCACCGACGCCTGGGATCTTCGTACCAACGCGGGAGTGGTCGGGGATTTGGAACCCTTCGTGTGGGCCTACAGGAGGTGTGGGTTCTGCATCCTCACCATCTTCGATAAGGACCTCGGGGAAATACGCGACGATCTGCTCTTCTTCGCCAAGCGCGAGGGTGTGGAGTTGCGCTGGGACCGCAAGGCTGCGTGAGCGTCCGCAACACCTGCGAAACTTTATCCGTTGCAACCTTTAGCAAAGTTCGGCCGTCGGGTATAATGAGTGTTACATCTTCGGGCCGAGAGGAGAGGTCCGGGGAGAGGGGGTCTTCGAAGAAAGAGGTGAGCAGCACAGATGCTTAGGCATGACACCGGAAGTTTCGCGGCGGATTCTGCGCCTGCGGGATTTGGTATCGAAGACTTCGAAAAGGCGGGCATCAGGGTCGTGGAGCGGCGCTTCAGGGCCAAAGACACCATCTTCACCCCGGGCGACCCCGACGACCAACTCTATTTCGTGACCGAAGGTACGATTCGACTGTACAAAATGTACGGCGATTACAAAGAGGCGACGACCGCGCTCCTCAAAGACGGGGGTGTATTTGGCAAGCTGAGCCTCGTGGAAGGTCGTTGGCAGGATGTCTTCGCCGAAGCCGTTAGCGACGTGCGGGTGGCCGCCGTCCAGAAGTCGACCATCACCCAGGTCATAAAGCGCCGCCCGGAGTTCGCCGTCAAGCTTTTCTCCTCGTTCTCGGAACGTCTCAGGCAGTCCGACGAAGTTATAGAGAGCCTCCTCCACCGCGAGGTCTCGACCCGCCTGACGACGCTCCTCCTCAACCTCGGCGAGCGCTTTGGGGAGCAGAACGGTGTGGGCACGGTGTTGGGCATGCGCCTGACGCACCAGGATCTCGCCAACATGATCGCCTCCACACGAGAGGCGGTATCCAAGGTCATGAGTGAGCTCCAGCGCGAGGGCTCCATAAAGGTTGAGAACCGTAAAATCATCCTTGTGGACAAGGAAGCCCTCGCCGAGCACTCCGGTCCCTCCGGTCTCTCCGTCGACGGCCAACTCTCGATCTAGACGATACCGTTTCTCTAACACCTCGCGGCGAAGGATCGCCGCCCGAATAGCTTCTCCCCCCGGGCTTCTCCTCGCGAGACGTGCGGGGGTTTCGCATAGGGGGCTCGCAGACCGTCGACGGACCGTGTCACCTGGCAAGCGGTGCGGGTGCCCTAGAATGAGGGCGTGAAAGGACGGGGCGACAAGACGGGCCTCGGTAGGCCCGGGAAGCTTTTCGTCCTTTATCTGCTGACGCTACTGGTCTTGGGGTTTCTGACGGTCGGTAGCCAGGGGATCACCTGGGACGAGCCGAGCTACTTCGGTTCTTCGTACTCCTACCTCTCCTGGTTCGGGCACGTTGTTGCCGAGCCGGCGGACTGGTGGGCTTCTATCGACCGCTTCTGGGGGCCGAGCCACGAGGCGCCACCTTTCTTCAAGCTCTGGGCCGGGTCTTTCGCGGTTGCAGGGGCGATCCTCCTCGGCACGGAGGACCTTGGTGGGATCGCGGACGCCTACCGGATGGGCTCTTATGCTCTCTTCCTGCTGGCGACGTACGCGGCGTTCCGGTTCGTGCGCGAGGAGTTCGGGGACGTGGCGGCCTGGGGGACGGTTCTCGGGATACCGCTCATCCCCGCCCTTTTCGGCTTTGCCCGTCTCGGCCAACTCGACGGCGCGGCGGCCTCGATGTTCCTTCTCTCCGCGCTCGCGACGTTTCGGATGTTGGGGCGCGGTGGGAGGCGGCGCGTCGCGTGGGCCGGTGTCCTTCTGGGGCTCGCGTTCGCCACCAAGATCAACGTATTTCCCCTCGTCCTGGCGTCCGTCGTGTGGGTCTTGATCTACGGGCGCGGGGAGAATCTTTGGGCGTCGTTGCGGATGCTCTTCGCCAGCTTTGGGATCGGTGCTCTTACGTTTTTTGCGGTCTGGCCGTGGCTCTGGCGGGAGCCCGTGGGGAGGTTGTGGGGGTACCTCACGTGGGCGGGTGGATTGCAGGACGAGCGATTCACGTACTACCTGGGAGAGTGGTGGGCGGGGGCGCCGTTTCACTATCCGTTTGTGGCGCTCCTGGTCTACGTGCCGCTCGTTGTCGCGGTCGCGGGTGTCTGCGGGGTTTTATGGATGCTCCGCGAGGCTTCAAGCCCCGCGGTCGGGTGGATCCTGCTGCACCTCGCGCTCGTGCTAGCCATCGCCGGGTCTGGGCTCGTCCCGATCTACGGTGGCCCACGCCAGTTTCTCGCCGCTTTCCCGCTCTGGGCCATCTGCGCTGGCGTAGGCCTCGCATGGGCGACCTCTCGTCTCCGCCTGCGGAGACCGGCCATGATTCTCGCGCTCTATTGTGCCCTCGCGCTGCCCGGCATAGCGTGGACCGGGGTGGGGAACTCCCTTGAATACTATGGAGAGGCGGTCGGCCTGGTCCTCGGCGCACACGCCCTGGGTTTCGAGACCACGTACCTCGCGGACACTTACAAACCCGCCGTCGCCTACCTGAATGAGGAGGCCAAGGCAGGGGCAACGGTCTACGCTCAGGCGGGCACCTTCGCCGTGCTGGAGGCATACCGCCGGACCGGGGAGTTGCGTGAGGACCTTCGGCCTGCATACCTGGCCCCGATAGCGCCCGATAAGTACGCGGTGGACGAAGAGCCCCGCCCCGGCTCCTTCTTCCTGTTCCTGCCGCGCCAGTCCATATATACGAACGGGATGCTGACCCTTGGCGAGAAGCCGCCCCTCTACGCCTACGAGAAAGGTGGCGTGCCGCTCGTAGAGGTCTACTCCGGCGAGGCGGTGGGGGAGACCTTCGGGCTCCGAGGCGCCCCGGAGCCGCGGGATGTCGGGCTAGGGAACGCCCTCATCGCCCTCGGCATTTTTCTGCTCGTGCTCCACTGCCTGTTTCGGTCGCAGAAGAAGCAGGACGAAGAGCGGTAGCAGTAGCAGGTTGCGCACGGAGAGCATAGCGGTGAAGTACTGAAGGTTCTCGGAGATCGTCCAGTACTGCTCGTTGATAGCGGTGGTAAGCACAATCGCCGCGAAGTACAGAGCCCAGGTCGTCCGCCCGTGTCTCAGACCACCCATCCCCGCGACGAGCGCGAGGAGGGGCAGGGGCCAGAGGAGAAAGTGCGGGCTCAGTACCTTGCCGAAGGCTGCGAACGCGAACGTAGTTGCTGCCACCGCCCTCAGGGCGCCCATTCTCGGGGCGGGGCGTGAGGTCTGGTAGGAAAAGAGCAGGGCGGCCCCGATTGCGAGGAGTTGCAGGACGCCGAAGAGACGGACCAGTTCTTCCGCGAGCGGCCCCACGACGTTGAAGCTCCCGTAGGAGTGGATCACCTCCGCCTCCGGCAGCAGGAGCAGGACGTTCGCGGGGAAGCTCTCGATCATGGCCGGTCGGTCCGCGTGGTAACCGAGAAAGGAAGTCGCCTCCGGCCCGAACGCGAGGACGCCCCAGAGTATCCCGCCCACAAAGACGACAGCCGCCACCGCCCATCGCTTCAGCGCCTCAACGAGGCTGGTACCGAAGGCGAGGGCCGGCACTGCGACCATAGGGTAAAGCTTCAGGGCGCCGCCTAGGCCCCACAGAACCGCCGCCCATGTTCCGCGCCCGCGCAGTAGAAGGTAGGCCCCTAGCGTGGTGGCGGCGACGGGGCCGAGGTCGTGGCGAATAAAGGGGAGGCGCCAGAAGAGGAGGAAGCCGACGCCGTACAGGGCGACCGCCCGGAGACCTACACGGGAGAGGACATACAAGATGGTCCAATCCAGAAGGAGCATCTCGAGCCCGAACGCGGTAGCGTAGGCCTTTCCTCCGGTGCTCGCGAGCCCGGGCAGGAGGAGGACGAGGAGGCTCAGGGGCGGGTACTCGTAGGGGAAGCCGGAGTAGGGAATTTCGCCGGAGAAAAGCTGCCTTGCGTAATCGCGGAAGATCTCGACCTGAAACGCGGGTTCGTGGGCATCACTAGAATACAGGTAGAGCGTGAGAACGAGGAGCACCAGGGCGTGGGCTGCGGCAAACAGGACGGAGAGAAAGCCCGGATGACGAAGGTATCCGCGTTCTTTGCGCACGACGGATATTTTCCCAGACCTTTGCGGGAAACTTTACGAACGGGACGGCGTATAAAGTAGTTGAGATGGAACACGCGGCCAACATAACGGTGGGCGGGTGGCGCGAGAGGATAAAACGCCTCTCCGCCGGTCGCGCCCGCCTCCCGGATAACGAGCTCGTTGCGCGCTCTCTTGGGGGCGACGTCCGCTCCTATGAGGAGCTGGTCAAGCGCTACGAACGCCTAGTCGGGCGCGTCATCTACC
>JADDPY010000265.1 GCA_016781635.1 Rubrobacter sp. | reverse complement strand
CACCCTCCCGCCTACCCCTCACGACAGGTTCGAACCGGCACCGAGCGATGATCAGCACCCAGTACGTTCCCCGAGACCCCATCTCGCACGCGGCGCCTTTCGACCGTCTCCGCCGAAGATCGGTACGGGGGGCGGGTCAGGAGCGAGGGTGGAGCGGTGCGCCGGAGGCGTTCGGGGTGGTCCTCGGGCGTGGCGCGCGTTCGGGGGACCACCCTCCGGCCCTGGCTGCCGAGGACAGGGCCGACAGGCTGGGCTTCGCCGCGGGGCTGATCCTGGCGCTCCCGCTCTCGACCGGCCTCTGGGGCCTCATCGGCCTCGGCGCCTGGTACTTGCTCGGCTGAGTGCCCGTTTCCCAAGAAACTTCCGCGACGGGTGCGGCAGAGTCGGTGACCTGCAACACGTAGCCGAGCGACTTCGCCCTGCGCCGGAGGTTGGTCAGCACGCGCTCCCTGTACCGCTCCTCGTAATAGGAGGCCCTGGGATCTGTGTAAGTCATGCCGTGCCGCAGCAGTGTCCCGAACCGGCCATCAGGGGCGCAGGAAAGACAAAGACACCATGACCGACCCGGCCCGCCCAACGCTGACCACCATCGACGGCGCATCCATGCTCGCGGACGCCGCATCGGAGCACCTGCGAAGCCTGGACGCATACGTACACTTCATCCGGAAGCACGAACCAACGCCGGGGTCCCATCAGGCTGAAGCCGCGTGCCGGAACAAGGTCCTCGGCACCGAGGGGGACCTGAAACAAGCCACAGGTGAGTTCCAAGCGGGGTTTGAGGCCGGGGGAAGGGAGTTCAGCGATCCGAAGCTCGGGTCCGCGTCCGCGCTCTCGCACGCGTGCATGGCGTACCTCAAGGGGCAGGAGCGGCGCGTGGAGGCCAGCGCACGCTGGCTGCAGCAGCAGGGCCCCTTGGGTGAGGTGGAGAGGGAGATCGTGCTCATCGAAGCGACGGAGCAGGAAGTCCGCTGGACCTTGCTCGCCTACCAACAGCATAGCGGCTAGCCGGCCCATTCTGGTAACTACTCAACCCACCCCGGTCTGAGGGGAACTTTGAGGTAACTTCTCAACCGGAACCGCTCAAACCACCCCCACCGTTCTGCTTACGACGGCGGTTCCGAACGGAATTTCGCGGGTTATGAACCGATTTGAGGGTTTCGGGCGTCATTGACCGGCGTAAACCCGATCAAAGTTCCTCCACGCCGGGGGTGGGTTGAGCAGTTACGCTCTTTTTGAACCGGCAGTCAGCATGCTCCATCGCGACGCAGTACTGCACCAACCGTAAGGCACAAAATCTTTATATCAGCAGCCAACGAGACATTGCTTACGTAGATGGTATCGAGCGAAACTCGGTCTTCATAGGTGGTTCCGCTACGACCACTGACTTGCCACAATCCGGTGATGCCTGGACGCACAGTCATATAGGCTTGGGCGCCGCCGAATCTAACGTATTCGCCATCGAGTTCAGCCAGGGTAACAGGGCGAGGCCCGACCAAGCTCATATCCCCTCGCAGCACGTTTACAAGTTGGGGCAACTCGTCGAGGGAGGTCGAGCGAAGGAAGCGACCGACGCACGAGACACAGGGATCATTCTTGAGCTTGTGAGTTCTGGCCCATTCGGCTCGGGCGTCTGGGTTATGTTCAAGCAGGGCCTGTAGCGCACGATTCGAGTCAACGCACATCGTTCTGAATTTCAAACATGAAAAAGGATGGCCGTGGAGACCGACGCGACGATGGCGGAAAAGAGCAGGCCCGCCCTCAAAGCCTGTCACGACGGCGAGCATAAACAGGAGGGGCGACAGGAGCAGAAGCAGCAGCAGGGCACCGACCACGTCGATCGTCCGTTTGAGAGCTATCTGGACAGCAGGGTCGGC
>JADDPY010000496.1 GCA_016781635.1 Rubrobacter sp. | reverse complement strand
GACCGCCGGCCCCCGCCCTGCTGCCCCGGAGCGTGGGCCACGTACCCACCCCCCGCGCAACCCCTCGATTATCGGGTGGGTTGCGTGCAGCAAGCACATATGTTTAAACTAAACGTATGTGTTTAGGGTGAGAATAGAAGTTCCGATGGAAGGAGAGGTTGAATGCAGCAGAACGGCACGACGGAGATAGAGGGGTACTTCGGTAGCCCTCGTTTCGAGGGGATCGAGAGGCCCTACGGGGCGGAGGACGTCGCGCGGCTGAGGGGTTCGGTGCAGGTCGAGTACACCATCGCGCGGATGGGGGCTGAGAGGCTCTGGCATCTCATGCACGAGCGTCCGTTTGTGAGGGCGTTGGGTGCTTTGACCGGTAACCAGGCCATGCAGCAGGTCAAGGCGGGTCTTGAGGCGATCTACCTTTCCGGTTGGCAGGTTGCGGCGGACGCGAACCTTTCGGGGCAGATGTACCCGGATCAGAGCCTCTACCCGGCCAACTCGGTGCCTAACGTGGTCAAGAGGATCAACCAGACGTTGCAGAGGGCGGATCAGATCCACCACTCCGAGGGCCGCAACGGCATCAACTGGTTCGCCCCGATCGTGGCGGACGCCGAGGCCGGCTTCGGCGGCGCCCTGAACGTCTTCGAGCTGACGAAGGCGATGATCGAGGCGGGTGCTGCGGGAATCCACTTCGAGGACCAGCTCGCTAGCGAGAAGAAGTGCGGCCACATGGGCGGCAAGGTGCTGTTGCCGACGGCCCAGGCCGTTCGCAACCTGATCTCCGCGAGGCTCGCCGCCGACGTGATGGGCGTGCCGACCGTGATCGTGGCTCGCACCGACGCCGACGGCGCCGACCTCATTACGAGCGACATCGACCCGAGCGACGCCGAGTTCCTCACCGGTGAGCGGACGATGGAGGGCTTCTACCGGGTGCGCGCCGGGATCGATCAGGCCATAGCCCGCGGGCTGGCTTACGCCCCGTACGCCGACGTGGTGTGGTGCGAGACCTCGACGCCCGACCTCGAGCAGGCCGAGAAGTTCGCCAACGCCATCCACGAGCAGTTCCCGGGCAAGCTGCTCGCGTACAACTGCTCGCCTTCGTTCAACTGGAAGAAGCGCCTCTCCGACGAGGAGATCGCGAGCTTCCAGGAGAGGATCGGGGAGATGGGCTACAAGTTCCAGTTTGTGACGCTCGCGGGCTTCCACGCCCTCAACAACTCCATGTTCGAGCTCGCCAACGACTACAAGGACCGCGGCATGGCCGCCTACTCCGAGCTCCAGCAGCGCGAGTTCGCCAACGAGGAGCACGGCTACACCGCGACAAAGCACCAGCGCGAGGTCGGCGCCGGCTACTTCGACGACATCGCCCAGGTGGTCGCGGGCGGCATGGCCTCCACCACCGCCCTCACCGGCTCTACCGAGGCGTCGCAGTTCGCCGACAACAACGATACCGACGACGACCCCCGCACGGAGATCGCCGACGAGAAGGGCCAGCTTATAAAGTAGCTTTCAGTCTTCGGCTGTCAGCCGTTAAAAGGGAGGGGGCCGGAGAACTCTCCGGCCCCCTCCCTTTGTCCGAGTAGCTACCTCATGCGCGTAGGGCGTTAGTCCCTGAAGCGGACTAAAACGCGTACTCAACCCGAGCATCGTACGTACCAGGTCTCCCAGTAGGAACAGAAACAGGATCGCCCGCGCAGTGATCCGGTGCCCGCTGCCGGTAATCATGAGCCGCATCCCCAGTACCACGACGAGGGTGAGAGCCACGCTTAAGTGTCGTGTGGTTACAAGAGTTTACTTCGATCCGATTCCGCGTCTTCCCAGAAACCATGACAAGGTGCCAATCCAGGAGCAAA
>JADDPY010000089.1 GCA_016781635.1 Rubrobacter sp. | reverse complement strand
GTCGTGCAGCAGCTTGGCCTCGCCTCCACCGAAGCCGAGGAACACTACCTCACGCAGCCCTAACCTATCCTTACTCAGCAGCCCGTTACCGTTAGCAGCTGCACACCTGCTGGCTCTATAGCCTGTACTTAAGCGGGACAGGCAATTTCCAGTGCCCCTTCCCCATGCTTTGGTCTTGCTTCCCACTGGCGTTCGCCAAGAGGTCTGCATCTCGCGCGCTTTGTTCCGCTCATCAAGCAGTGTTCCCGACCTTATCGTTGACCTGTACGGGAGGATACGATGGATTCACAGAGCCTTGGAACTGACACGCGGCCAGTCCGTATCGCGATTGTGGGCGCAGGACCAGCTGGCTTTTATACGACGGAAGCGCTCTTGAAGCAGCCGAATCTGGTGTGTTCCATCGATCTCTTCAATCATTTCCCAACCCCTTTTGGTCTTGTGCGGGAAGGCGTAGCACCGGACCATCAGTCGATTAAGGGAGTCACGCGCATTTACACCCGCATTGCCGCCGATCCGCGGGTCCGCTACTTCGGCAACGTGACCTTTGGCACAGACATAAAGCACGAGCAGCTCAAACACTATTACGATCAAATTGTGTACGCGGTTGGCGCGCAAGCCGACCGGAGGATGGGCATTCCTGGTGAGGATGTAGCGGGCAGTTTGCCGGCCACGGCCTTTGTGGGCTGGTACAACGGCCATCCCGATTACACCCATCTCGACCCTGATCTTGCTCACGAGCGGGTGATCGTCGTGGGAAACGGCAACGTCGCCATGGATATAGCTCGCATCCTGACGCAAGCACCCGACGAGTTGGCAAAAACCGATATTGCCGATCATGCGCTGGCAAAGCTACGGGCAAGCAGGGTACGCGAAGTGGTGATGCTTGGCCGGCGCGGTCCTGCCCAGGCCGCCTTTACCACTGCCGAATTAAAGGAGTTTGGTACGCTGCAGGGCGTAGACATCGTCGTGGATGCGGCGCAGCTTGAGCTTGATCTCCACAGCGCTGCGTTAGCGGCGGAAGACAAGCTGGTGGCCAACAACCTCGCTGTGTTGCGCTCCTACACGGCAAAGACCGAACATGCCGCTACGCGCCGCATCCAGATGCGCTTTTTGGTATCACCATCCGAACTGGTGGAGCAGGACGGGCGTGTCGCAGCGGTGAGGATTGAACATAATCAACTGGTAGCCGATGATTACGGTGGGCTGCGGGCGAAAGGTACAGGTCGCTTCGAGCTGATCGAAACCGGTTTGGTACTGCGCGCGGTCGGCTACCGCAGCATACCATTACAAGGCGTGCCATTCGACGAAGCGACGTTTACGATCATGAATATCGCAGGTCGGGTTGTGCATCCCATGACCGGGGAACCAGTTGCCGGCGAATACGTGGCAGGCTGGGCCACACGTGGACCGACCGGCGTGATCGGCACGAACAAATTGGATGCTGCTGCAACAGTGACGGCGATGCTTGAAGATCTGCCGAATCTGACGGGGATCGACGACAACCAACGCGATCCAGCGCTGGTTGAGGACATGCTGCGGGAATGCAAGCCCGATTATGTAACGTGGAACGAGTGGCAGCTGCTTGATCGGGTCGAAGTAGAGCGTGGTGTTACCCAGAATCGTCCACGGGTCAAGGTGACATCAGTGTCTGAGATGCTGGCGACGATCGCGCAGCAGCGGACGACTTCAGCTGAGCACCGTACCACGACTCCAGCTAACGTATAACCAGGCAAAGAATGCTGCCGACGGTCGAGCTCACGCCGGGCGGTCACGGTTTGACGCCCAGCCAGCTACGGTATCCACGACCAACCGTCACGGCTTCAGGTCCTTTTTACCGCTTCGTAGGCGAGGGTTGTTCGGGGCAACGGCGCAACG
>JADDPY010000518.1:2643-7702 GCA_016781635.1 Rubrobacter sp. | reverse complement strand
TAGGCGTTCTCGAAGAAGAGCCAGGGGAAGATCGCCGTGAGCGGTCCGGCGTAGTTGGAGAGCAGGAAACCGCCGACCATGAAGCCGAACACGATCCCGGCTACCGGTCCCCGGCTGTCGAAGATCGTGCCCAGAAGCAGCGCCAGCGCGAGGTAGAAGACGAGGGATATCACCATCATCCCCACCCCGCCCAGGAAGGGCAGGAGAGGCAGGGGGAGCCCCGAGACGCTCGGCAACGAGGCGTAGAGCACCCCCGTCGGCACCAGGATCGTCAGCAGCACGAGCCAGCGCGCGTGTACCGCGAGCTTGGAGAGCAAGAACGCCCTGCGCGAGACGGGTTTCGAGAGGACCCAGGCGGCGGTCCCGAGCTGCTTCTCGCCGATGATGGCGCCCTGGGCCCTGACGACCACGGCGATCACCGCGCCGACGCTCGCCATCACGAAGAACAGGAGCGCCGCGGTGTCGTTTACGTCCTTCGGGGCTATGTCGGGGTTGATGCGGGTCCTGACGTAAGAAACCACGAGCGGGGTACCTGCGACGAGGACGAGCCAGATCACGCCGTGCAAGAGCCACGAGAAGTCCGAGGCCCAATCCTTGTTCTCCTTGCGAACGAGGTTTCTGAAGCCGCCGAGCGACCCGCGCGACGATCGCGGCGTAAGCCCCCCCCGCGCCGTCTCCTCGGGAGATCCCCCCTTCCCAGGATTTCCTGCGTTAGCCGCCATCGTTCTTGCCCCCCTCTATGAGCCCGAAGAAAGCCTCCTCCAGGCTCCGCCGGTGGTGCCCGAAGCTCACCACCCGTATACCCCGATGGCTCAGCACCAGGCGCAGCAGATCCTCCTCGGCTGCGGTCTCGTCGGTTACGCTCACGAGCCACCGGACCTCGCCCGCGCCGGAGTCCTCCTGGAGCGAGGACACCCACGGCAGACCGAGGATCTGCAAGCGCGCCTTTTCGAGGCTGCCCGCGGCCTCCTCGTCCGAGGCCCTCAGGAGCAGCTCGAAGTCCGCGCCGCCGCCGGTGCGGCTGGCGAGAAGCTCCTCCGTGGGGGCCTGGGCGAGGAGTTGCCCGTCCTTGAGGATCGCCACCCAGTCCGAGACGCGCTGGACGTCCGAGAGGATGTGGGTGGAGTAGAAGATCGTCGCCCGTTCCTTGAAGCTCTCCATGATCGAGAGCACGTCCCTGCGGCCCATCGGGTCGAGGGAGGCCGCGGGCTCGTCCAGGATCAGAAGCTCGGGGTCGTTGATCTGCGCCTGCGCGAGCCCGAGCCTCTGGCGCTCGCCCCCGGAGAACCCCTTGACCTTTCTGTCCGCCTTTTCCTCGAGGCCGACGAGGGCGAGCGACTCCTCGATCCGATTCTCTATCGCCTTCTCGGGGCCGGAGTAGAAGAAGTGCGCCGTGAAACGCAGGGTCTCCCGCGCCGTCATGAAGTCGTAGAAGCGGGGCTCCTGGGCAAGATAGCCGACCCTGCCGCGGATCTCCACGCCCTCGGAGACGATGTCCCTGCCGAAGACGGTCCCCGCGCCCGAGGTGGGCCGGGCGAGCCCGAGCAGCAGCTTGATGGCGGTGGTCTTGCCCGCCCCGTTCGGCCCCAGGAAGCCGAAGATGGAGTTTTTGGGGACCGCGAGGTCCAGCGGCTTCAACGCCTGGACCCGCTTGTAGGACTTGGACAGGCCCCGGGTGGAGATCACCGGCGGCGCGGGCGAGGCCCCGCGTGCGTCCGCCGCGCCGCGGTCGGGGGTCTTCCCTACTCTTCCTGGACTCTGCACCGACACCTGCCCTTCAGATACGAAGCTTTTACGTACGCGCGGGCCCTCCGGCGTCTACCCGAGGCCGGCGCGAGCCGCGGCCCGAGCCTCCTCTAGGCCCCGGCGATCGGTTTGTTTCTCTTCCAGATCAGCCAGGCCATGGCGGCGACCCACATCCCGATGATGGCCGAGTAGGCCGGGAAAATCTGGCGGTGGTAGTCGGGGGTCTCCCCGGTTTCTATGATCGGAACCTCCCCCCGGTTGGGGAGCCCCGCGGCCTGCAGCCCTCTCTGGGTGGTGTCCTGGAAGATCGCGATGGCGACGTTCGAGAGCTGGCCGCGCCAGACCTGCTCGCCGTCCTCGGTGACGTCCGGCGGGGCGTTGACGGTTTGTATAAGGAGGTTATCGCCGGTCTCCTCGAGGCCGAAGTAGAAGTAGCCGACGCTGTAGCGCTCGACGTAGCCGATCCCGGACTCCTCGAGCCCTATGCGGCTGGTGTCCTCGCCGTAGTCCGGGGTCCCCGTGATCTCGACGAAGTCGTTGACCTGGGTTCCGGTCGGCAGCCGACCTTCGTTGAGCTCCTCCGGCGTGAGCTGAACGGGGTTTATCTCCAGGCCGTAGGAGATGTTCAACGCCGTGGTGGACGCCCCGAAGGAGAAAACGAGCACCATGAAGAGCCTCATGAGGAGCCAGGGGTTACGCCGGATCCACCGCCCCAGCCCCGGCTCCCTCTCGGGCCGGTCGTAGTCCGGGGGTTCGCCCACCCGCAGCGTCTTCTGCTCGCCTCTGACGTCCATGCAGTGCATTCTAACCGAGCGCAGAGCGGATCAAAGTGCGCCCCTTAACCGAATCCGCCTCGACGCGATCGGGGCCGCTTCGACGAGAAATTGCCTGCGCATGGCCCTGGAGAACCTCTGCGCGCGGGAGGACATCCGCCACGAAGTAAGGGGTTGCGGCGATTTTCTTCTCCGGGTCCGCCTGCACATCTCGGGACATTTGCGGGAGGAGCGCGGGGCCGGGGTGTTTCCTCGCCCGCGGCGGGGGTAACCATTTGCGAGGCCGTTCGCCTGTGAGCGTCGGCATCCGCGAGGGCCGCGCTTTGGGCTTGAGCGGCATTTTAGAAGGGAGATTTCTATAAAACCGTACGAGGGTTTGGACAACGTGTTTGTCGTCGGCGAGCGGCGCGAGGGGAGGGCCGGTAAGAGCCGGGAGGACAAGAACCCCTACACCGGCGAGACCCTGGTCGAGATACCACTCGCGAATGCCGAAGACCTCGACGAGGCGTACCGGGCGTCGGAGCGCGCCCCCAGCGCGAGTGCGCGGCGATGCTCCCGCAGGAGCGGCGCGACGTCATAGGGAGGGCCTGCGCCATTCTGGGGGTCTACCCGCTCTAGGAAAGGGGTTGTTCGTGGTCCTTGCGATGGGGATTCTGCTCGTCCTGCTGGGGGTTGTGGGCGTGGCTTACGGCATTTATGCGATCGCGCGGGGTGGCCGGAATCAGGAGGGAGGGGGTCTGGGCCCCATCCCCGAGCGCGCCATCCACGCCGTGGCGGGCATCAGGATGCTGATCGGCGGGGCGGTGGCCCTGGTTCTGGGCGTAGTGGCGATTCTGAACCACTTCTCCGCCTGATCCCGCCGTGGGCACGGGCCCGCGACGTCCCGCGGGTCACAGGGTACGGCTTCCGGGTATAGAGGGGCCAGAGGGTTTGTAGATCTTTCGGGAGAAATTGGAGGTTACGCTTCGTGGCACGGGTGTGTGTATTCGACGTAAACGAGACGCTGTTGGATATGGGGGCGCTGGACCCGCACTTCGAGCGGGTCTTCGGCGACGCCTCGGCGAGGCCGGCGTGGTTCGATCGGTTTCTTCTGCTCTGGCTTACGGAGACCGTGACCGGCTCCTACCAGCCCTTCGGGCAGATCGCCGGGCTTGCCCTGCGGATGCTCGCCGGGGAGAGGGGCGTGGAGCTCTCGGACGACGACCAGCAAGAAATCGTCGGCGGCATCGCCGAGTTGCCACCGCACCCGGAGGTCGAGGAGGGCCTGAGCGCCCTGCGCGACGCCGGCTTCCGGCTCGCCACCCTGACCAACTCGACCGCCGAGGTCGGTGAGAAGCAGATCGACAACTCCGGTCTGCGCGAGTACTTCGAGCAGACCCTCTCCGCGGACACCGCGGGACACCTGAAGCCGGCCCCCGAGCCGTACCGCATGGCGGCGGAGGTTCTAGGCGTTGAGATAGGCGAGATTCGGCTCGTCGCGGCTCACGGGTGGGACATCGTGGGGGCCATGAGGACCGGTTGCGCCGCCGCCTTCGTGGCCCGTCCCGGCAAGTCGCTCTTCCCGACCGCACCGCCCCCGGACGTCGTGGGCGCCGACATGCTGGAGGTGGTGGACGGGATCATCGCCGCCGAGGGGGGGCGGTAGCCGGTGGAGTCGCGTTCCGTCGTCGCCGGGGGCATCCCCATGCGCTGGGAGGAGGCCGGCGAGGGTACACCCGTCGTCTTCGTACACGGCATCCCGACGAGCCCGCGCCTCTGGCGTCACGTCGTGCCGAAGGTCAGGCGCGCGCGGTCCATGGCCTGGGAGATGGTGGGCTACGGAGCCTCGATCCCGCAAGGCCAGGATCGGGATATCTCCGTCGCGATGCAGGCACACTACCTCGCCCTCTGGATGCGCGAGGTGGGGATCGGGGATGGGGCCGTCGTCGTGGGGCACGACCTCGGTGGGGGCGTGGCGCAGATTCTGGCCGTCCGCAACCCCGAGCTCGTCCGGGGCCTCGTGCTGATGAACTGCATAAGCTACGACTCCTGGCCCATCGCGCCGGTGAGGGCCATAAGGGCGGCGGGGCCCTTGTTCGGGCGGATGCCGGATCCGGCCTTCGGGCGCTTTTACGCCGCGTTCCTCCGGGGCGGCCACGACGACCGGGAGCGCTGGAGGGAGTCCGTCTCCGAGCACTTGCCGTTTTACAAGAAAGCTGATGGCGCGCAGGCGCTGGTCAGGCAAGCCCGCTCTCTCAACGTTCGGGACACGCTGGGGGTAGCCGCCCAGATCCCGCACCTCGACGTGCCCGCGCGCCTCGTCTGGGGCACGGCGGACGGGTTCCTGCCCGTAGGCTACGGTTACCGGCTCGCCTACGAGCTCGGAGGTTCTATTGAGAGGATCGAGGGCGGAATGCACTTCGTCCCCGAGGATCACCCCGACGAGGTCGCGGCGGCCGTTAACGGGATTTTAGAGCAGGTGGGGTAGGCTACATCCGGAGGGCTTCGAACGGCGGACCCTCTATAGCGCAACGGACTAGGGGGAGAGGGCTTGGGGCAGG
>JADDPY010000518.1:0-2466 GCA_016781635.1 Rubrobacter sp. | reverse complement strand
TGAAGATGGGCCTCTTCGGCCGCAAGGTCGCCCTGATCCCCGTCACCGGCGTCGCTCTGAACGAGCAGAAGAAGACCCTGGTCCTTCAGTAAGCACCGCCGTACTCCGTCCCTCCGCCCGGTTCCGGGGCATCGTATCTGTCCTTTGCTTCCTCATCGCGCCCGCTCGGTGCAGGGGCCACGCCGTGGACGACCTCGTCGCCCTCGGCCCGAACGTCCGCCCTGTCTTGACCGAGGCGTGGCGGAAACGCCGGAGCAAGCGTCCCTCGTCCCCGAGGCCTACCCTAGGATCAGGGCTTCTGGCGGGCAAAGCTGAAGCGGGAGGAACGGGCGGCCTCGGGGCCGTCGAGGAGGGCCTTTATGAGCGATACGTCCAGCAGGGTGTCGGGGTTGAGCCGGAAGCGGAACACGGCGAGGATGGCGCGAAGCTCCTCGACCTGCTCCTCGCCCAAGTCCCTTTCGATGACCTCGCCCCTGCCTGGCAGCGGCAGATCGAGCGCGCTGGTACGCGCGTCTTCGAGCAGGTCGCGCTTGCGTTCCTCGTAGGCGGGTGTGCCTATCAACGGGCCAATGCGCTCCCAGGCGGACTTGAGGAACTCCGGCCACCTCGCGATGCCACGGTAGTAGCTCGCCACGTCCGGGTGTCCGTGGTGTTCCCGGATCTCCTCGAAGACCCCCTCCGTCTCCTCGTCCGCCTCGTTCGGGCCCACCGGCGCGACGCTCGTGGTCCCTTCAGCCACGCCCGGCCGGACGCCGGCCTCCTCGGGGCCGTCCGCGGCGCCCGTTTCGCTGCCCAGGCCCTCGTCGAAGGTGCTCGAGACTAGCAGGAGCTTGGGCAGGACGTAGTGAATCGTGTCGGTGAAGGCGCGTATCTGCGAGAGATCGCCCAAGGATGACCAGTCCGTGTAATCGGAGATCGGCTCCACGAGCGACCGCGACCGCAGGGCGTCCGCCGCTTCCTCGAAGCGGGGGGTGAGCAGGTGGGGCTCTACCCTGTCCCAGGCGAAGGAGAGGTAGGGTGGGTAGTTCGCCAGCGAGCGGAAGAGAAAGTTGACGATCGGGACGCGCAGGTGCGACCGCGTCCGTTCGTAGACGGCGCGCACCTCCTCGCCGGCCTCGTCCGGCATCACCTCGCCGAGCCGTGGGATCACACGCAGCCCCCGCTCGACGTCTCCCGTCCTCTCGAAAGACATATCCCTCGCCTCCTACTGGCTCTAACGTTCTTTATTGCTTAGTCTACTGTTCGCGTCGGCGCGGGAGGCGTACCGGGGGGCGTTGCAGCCGTGGCGGCGGTCGTCGCGGCCAAGACCCTCGTCGCGAGGGGCTATGTGGTTCGAGCGGCTTGAAGAGGGTAGTAAGGGGTGTAAGCGGCTAGAAGGGAAGAAATCCATGATAGATCGCATCGCGAACCCCTGGGGTGAACGGACGCCTTTCGCTCGGGACGAGGAGTGGCCCGTCAGGGTCGATCAGTTTCTCGAAGATGGTGTCTCAGAGGACGAGGTAGACGCCTGGGTGCAGACGGCCTCCATCCTCCACTCCAACGGCGACGCCTACGACATCGCGGTCAAGGACGGGCGTATGGTAGGCGTTCGGGGGCGCTCCATGGACCGGGTCAACAAGGGCCGCATGGACCCCAAGGACCTCTTTGGATGGCAGGCCAACCTCTCCGAGGACCGCCTCAAGAGGCCGCTTATCCGCAAGGACGGCGAGCTCGTCGAGAGCTCGTGGGACGAGGCTTTCGGCCTCATGGTCGAGAAGTCGCAGCAGCTTCTCCGCGATAAGGGCCCTCTGGCGTTCGGCTTCTACACCACGGGCCAACTCTTTCTGGAGGAGTACTACACGCTGGCCGTCATGGGCAAGGCGGGCCTCGGGACGCCGCACATGGACGGCAACACGCGCCTGTGTACCGCGACGGCCGGCCAGGCGATGAAGGAGAGCTTCGGGAGCGACGGGCAGCCCGGCTCCTATGCCGACATAAACCATGCCGACACCATCATGCTCTTCGGCCACAACATGGCCGAGACGCAGGCGGTGACCTGGATGCGTATCCTCGACAGGCTCGCGGGGCCGAACCCCCCGAAGCTCGTCGTCGTGGACCCGAGGCCCACGCCCGTCGCCAAAGAAGCGACCGTACACCTGCCGATAAAGAGTGGCACCAACATGGCGCTCCTCAACGCTTTTCTGCACGAGATCGTCGCAAACGGCCACTACGACGAGCAGTACATCGACGAGCACACCATAGGCTTCGAGGAGCTCGAGAGCACCGTCGCCGAGTGTACGCCGGAGTGGGCGGCCGAAATCTGCGACGTGCCGGCCGAAGACATCCGCGAGGCGGCGCGCCTCCTCGGGGAGTCCGAGCGGCTACTTTCGACCGTGCTGCAGGGCGTCTACCAGTCGCACCAGGCGACGGCGTCGGCGGTACAGGTCAACAACATCCACCTTATACGCGGGATGATCGGTCGGCCCG
>JADDPY010000573.1 GCA_016781635.1 Rubrobacter sp. | reverse complement strand
AGCTGCACGCCGACAAAGGCTACGACTTCCCCCGCTGCCGCAAGGCCCTCCGCAAGCGCGGCATCAAGAGCCGCATCGCCCGGCGCGGCGTCGACTCCAGCGAGCGGTTGGGGCGGCACCGGTGGGTGGTGGAACGGACGCTCTCGTGGCTGAACCGCTACCGGCGGCTGAAGGTCCGTTACGAGCGGAGGGCCGACGTCCACCAAGCTTTCCTTGATCTCGGGTGCGCCCTGATCTGCTGGAACCAGGTGCAGCGGTTTTGTTAGGCGTACTTAGATCATTTTTTCAGTTCGACACCCGCGACCTGCTCCGAGAGTTTTACGAGTGCCCCCCAGTCTTCGGGTCCTAGCCCGGCCGCCTGGCCTTCCACGTAGCGTTGAAACGCCTGGCCAATGATGGGAAGGGGCACCTGTCGTTTCGAGGCCATATCCAGACCTATCTTCAGGTCTTTGGTCTCCAGGTCTATCGAGAAGCCCGGCTCGAAGTTCCTCTTCGCCACCCTCTCCCCAAAGGTGTTGCGCAGGTGCCAGGAGTCCGCCCCTGTGTGGGAGAGTACCTCCACCATCGGGTCGAGCGGCGCCCCCGCTTTCGCTCCAAGTACGAGGCCCTCGGCGACCGCCTCGAGGATCACTCCGGAGACGAGGTTGTTGACTATTTTTATAGTCGAGGCTACGCCAACATCTCCGCAAAACGTGATATCGGATGCTATTCGATCTAGCAAAGGCCGTACAGACTGGAAAATTTCCTCTGTACCCGACACCATCAGGGAAAGTGTTCCTTCACCTGCCTCTTTGGAGCTTTTGCCCATTGGGGCGTCTAACACGTAGACGCCCTTAGGACGCAGCGACCTTTCGAGCCCGATAATCGCATCTGGACCGATTGTTCCGAGGCTTACTACGACATCTTCTTCTTTTAGGGTACCGACCAACCCAGTGTCTCCGAATACCGCTTCTGTCGTGATCACCGGATTGGGAAGCAACAGTAGGAAGATCTTACACTCCTTCGGGAACTTCGAGGGGTGCTCTACTGAAAAGCCTCCCGCAGAGGCGAGAGACTCTCGCCTTTCCGCTTGAAGGTCACACCCGTACACCGTAAGACCGTTTTTCATTAGGCGGGTAGCGATCGGCATACCCATAGCTCCGAGCCCCACGATCCCGACGCTCGTTAGAGGCAGATTGTTCATGATTCTACCCCTCTGCGCTCGTGGTAAATCTACTCAACTCAGGATCACTCTCGATCATCTCCATGTATTCGGCGGTGATAAAAGATTGGGGGTCTGGTACTTCCTCGAGGGTCCCGGTAGATTTCATGTATTCCCCAATGCCCGTAAACCATTGGCTAGCTTGAGAAAGTCCGCTCTCGCTCTGAAGAATATCGAGTTGTTCTTGCAAGGCGAAAGTGGGTCGCGTGTCGATCTCTCTCTGCATGTACTCTTCTGTGATAATAACGCCACCTTCCCTATAGAAATCTTCTATGTACTCGATAGTCTCCTCGGGGTTGGATCGCATCCACTCCTGGGCGTGCAGATACACGGCTAGGTACCTCGCCACCAATTCGGGATTTTCCTCAGCGTACGCGTTCCGAACGACGTGAGCGCCAGGGATGGTTACCCCAGCTTCTTCACCGGTACAAACGATCTCCGTACCTGTCTGCTCCTCTAACGTATAATTGTTCGGCGCCCAAACGCCAGCAAGATCACCCTCTCCACTGCTGAACGCGGAGATGATCTCGCCCTGGCCCAAATTCACCATTTCGACGTCATCTGGTGAGACTCCTAGTTTTTCTAGACACGCGAAC
>JADDPY010000671.1 GCA_016781635.1 Rubrobacter sp. | reverse complement strand
GCGTAGCATCCGCTCACAGCAGGGGTTTTGCAAGATGCTCTTAGTCCGTTGGTGAGTTTATGTCCGAGTTGGTTATCAATAGCAACGATGAACGGATTGCCGCCATCGCACTGTA
Source organism: Rubrobacter sp. (assembly GCA_016781635.1). Taxonomy (GTDB): domain Bacteria; phylum Actinomycetota; class Rubrobacteria; order Rubrobacterales; family Rubrobacteraceae; genus Rubrobacter_F. Next base: position 7,640 of record JADDPY010000671.1, on the reverse strand, counting down.
CTTGAGGGAAATAGACAATCAGCCACAAGTGACCAAAAAGGAGCTTCCAGAATGGTTTCAAAGGGCAGGAGAAGCAGCGCCCGCAAACCTAACGAGGGATTTGAAGAGGGCAGTTAGCAACAAGCTGCTAGCTGAGGACACCAACACTGCAGACAGCTATTACGTAACTTCTACAGGCGAAAATAAACTCCGCAATCCAGGTCAATAACAAAACCTAAACTACTCGTCGGTATTGTTGCCCTTCGGGGCAACAATACCGACGCTATATCTCACGAGGTCGACCGCTGGGATAACGTATTCAAGGTAACGCGCGCCGCATTGGCGTGAGCGTCTTTGCCCACTCCAGTCGCGAGCAAGACGATTCTGGTTTGACCATGAGCACTATATCATCGCCCTTCCTGCTACCAATCTCCACACGATTCCAACGACCTTTTACGCTTTGTGTTACCTCCCCGTCATCTGTTTCGCGTCGAGGAGCCGGTCGAGGTCTTCCTCGGAGAGATTCGTCTCCTCGCGGGCAGCCTCGCGGATGGTCTTGCCCTCCTTGTACGCCTGCTTGGAGAGGTTGGCGGCCTTGTCGTAGCCGATCTCGGGGGCGAGGGCGGTGGCGAGCATGAGGCCGTTCTCGACGAGCTCGGGGCCGCGCTCGGTTGCCTTGAGGCCGACTACGAGCTGGTCGGTGAAGTTGTCGGCGGTCGTGGCGAGGAGCGAGATGGACTGGAGGAGGTTGTGGGCGATGACCGGCATCATGACGTTGAGCTCGAAGTTGCCGCTCTGTCCCCCCAGCGCTATCGTCGCGTCGTTGCCGATGACCTGGGCGCTGACCATCGCGGCGCTCTCGGCGATCACGGGGTTGACCTTGCCAGGCATGATGGAGCTTCCGGGCTGCACCTCGGGGAGGGCTATCTCAGCGTAGGCGGCGCGGGGGCCGCTCCCGAGGAAGCGGATGTCGTTGGCGATCTTGAGCATGCTAACCGCCACGGTTTTGAGGGCGCCGCTCGTGAAGACGCTACCGTCCATGGCACTTTGTGCCTGGAAGTGGTTCTCCGTTTCGCGCACCTCGACGCCGAAACGCTGCGCCAGTCGTTCGGTTACTTTAGAGGCGAACTCGGGGTGGGTGTTGACGCCGGTGCCTACGGCCGTGCCGCCGAGGGCCACTTCGGCGAGGTCTCCCTGGGCCTTTTTGACGCGCTCGATGCCGCGTTCGATCTGTCCGGCGTAGCCCTGGAACTCCTGGCCGAGGCGAATCGGGGTCGCGTCCTGGAGGTGTGTCCTCCCGGTCTTGACGACGCTGTCGAACTCGCGGGCCTTCTCTTCGAGGGCGGCGCGGAGCTTCTCGAGGGCGGGGAGGAGGTCGCGCTCTATGGAGATCTGGGCGGAGAGGTGGATGGCGGTCGGGATGACGTCGTTTGAGGACTGGCCGCGGTTGACGTGGTCGTTAGGGTGAACAGGGCTCTTGGAGCCGAGCTCGCCGCCGAGAATCTGGATCGCCCTGTTGGAGATCACCTCGTTGGCGTTCATGTTCGTCGAGGTGCCGGAGCCGGTCTGGAAGATGTCGAGGACGAACTGACCATCGAGCCTCCCGTCCACGACCTCCTCCGCCGCCTGAACGATGCCGTCCCTTACGCTCTCGTCCAGACCGCCGAGCTCGTGGTTGACGTTCGCGGCTTCGAGCTTGATGGCCCCGAGAGCTTCTATGAAGCGGCGGGGGAAGCGGAGGTCGCTGATGGGGAAGTTGTCGAGGGCGCGGCGGGTCTGGGCGCCGAAGAGGGCGTCGCGAGGGACCTCAACCTCGCCCATCGAGTCGCGCTCTACGCGGTGCGGCGTCTCGTGCTGCGTCATACTTAACGTCCTCCTTCGAAGCGTGTCCGGTCGCATCATATAATCTTCCCTATATGACGGCATTATACGAGAGGTGATCGGATGGATTCTCAGGGCTCTTTGAGGCACGCGTTAAAGGAGTGGGCGGTCGCGGTCAAGGCGCTCGAACGCGGCGAGACGGCGATCGTCGTCCGCAAGGGCGGCATCCGCGAGAAGGCATTCGCCGTCCCCAAGACACGCTTCTTGTTCTTCGGGGGCTACGAGCACCAGAAGGAGGAGCAGCTCAAGCCGCTCTACCACGACCTGCTCCGGTCCATCCCGAAAAGAAAGGACGACGGGCCCGTGCTCTTTACGTCCTTTGCCGAGGTCGAGGCGGCGTACGAGATCTCCGAGGCCGACGAGCTCGAAGCCCTCGACCCGTACCACGTCTGGACGCACGACTATGCCGAGAGCCGCCTGAAGTGGCGCCCGAAGAAGCCGCTGACGGTGCTCGTCCTCAGGGTCCATCTCCTAGATGAGCCGGTCGAACTCCCGTACAGCCCATCGTACGGCGGTTGCAAGAGTTGGATCGAGCTGGAGGAGAACGTCTCGACCGCCGGCTCTCGCCCCGCCCTCGACGACGAGGCCTTTGAAGGGCTCGTCCGGCCCGCGCTGGAGGTACTCACCGGCCTGCGTCCCGCGCCCGTGGGCTCCTAGACAGGGGTTTCCGGTCTTGGATACCGTCGCCGTTCCCGTCATCCTCACCATCCTGCTCGTCGTCGTCGCGTGGCGGGTGGTGTTCGGGTTCAACAAGGACCTCGTACGGGCCGGGGCCTGGGGGGAACTCGCGCGAAGGTCGTTGCCGTTCGCGGGGATAACGCTGATGGCGGCGAGCCTCCCGATCGTGCAGGGGAGTGGAGGCTCGGTGCCTATAATCTGGGCCATAGGATTCGCGGTGATCCTCGTAGTATTCAGGTTCGTCTCGGAGCCGGCCGGGGAGCGGAAGGCCTCCCGAGCCTTTCGCAAGGGAGATTATGAGGGTGCGGCCACGTTGTATCGCAAGCTCGCCGAGGAGCACCCCCTCGCGCGCCACTGGGCCTTTCTCGGTGCGGCGCTCGGGGCCGGGGGGCACAATGAGGAGGCGCTGGAGGCCTCTTCCAAGGCCGTCGAGCTGGATCCCCAGTACGGCCTCGCGTACTACAACCGCGCCCTGATCCTGCGTAACACCGGCCGAAGGAGTCGTGCGATCAAAGATCTGAAAAAGGCCCTCGAAGCCGACCTCCCCCGCCGCTTCAAGTCTGCGGCGAGCAAGGTGCTAGCGGAGATGCAGAAGAAGTGAGCTTTTTCTACCCAACCCTCGCGGCGATGGCGGTCCTCCTGGGCTTTATCTTCTTCGTCGGCCGCCAGCACCGCGACCTCCTGCGAGTCCGGGCTTACGGCGAGTTCGCGGCCCGGCTCCTGCCGCTCATCACCGCCGGTGTGCTGGCGCTCGGCCTCCCGTTCGTCATGAGTTACACCATCGAGGGCAACGCCCTCCTCGTCCTCCTAACCTACCTCGCCGGCACCGCCCTACTCACCGTCCTTATGGCGCGAGCCGTAGCTTCGGATGAACGCCGGGCAACCACCTTCTTCCGCCGCGCCGAGTACGACAAGGCCACCAAGGCCTACGAGGATCTCGTCTCCCGCCGCCCCCTCCCCCGTTACTACTCGGCCCTCGGCGCTTCCCTCGACGCCTCCGGCGACCCCGAACGCGCCCTCGAAGCGACCGACACCGCCGTGAGGCTCGACCCCAAGCTCGGCATCGCCCTCTACAACCGCGCCTCCGCCCTCGTGGCCCTCGGCGAGCAGGCCCGTGCCCGAGGCGACCTCCAGGCCATCTTCCGCGTCGACTCCAACCGCCGCCTCAGACAGGCCGCTCAGGAGGCGCTGGAGAGCCTGGAGAAGGGCTAGTTTCAAAGATCCAGCCCTCGGCTAGTACCCTCCGGGTGCCGATCTCCGTGTCGCGAGTACATCATCTTACGCAGGACCGGGGTCCGGGTAGCAGCAGAGCAAAGCCGTCCGTCAAAACCCATATGTCTTGGTGGGGTCGAGGCTGACGCTACCGACCCTTGGACGCTTTTAGGCAGCGTTACGGTCCGGTCCCCCGATCCCCGCCGTTCGAGGGTATTACCGTCACCCGGCCGACTTCAGCCGGATGGCGTCAGCGCCCGCATCGGCTCGGCCAATTCTGCGGCGAAGAAGTCGAAGAACCCCTCCGGGTCGGGTCCGGCGTTGATCAGCGCGAGGTGATCGTAGCCGGCGTCCACGAACTGTTGGGCCGTGGCGAGGTGAACGGAGGCGTCGGGCCCGATCCCGAACACCCCGCGCATGTCGTCCTCCGTGATAAACGCCGTCGCGGCCTCGAAGTTGACCGGGTTCGGCAGCTCCGACTGGACCTTCCACCCGGTGAGGCCGAAACGAAACTGCTCGCGCGCCGACCTCGCGGCCTCGGCCTCATCGGGGGCCCAGGAGAGCGGCACCTCGGCGTACCTCGGGCCGTCCCCGCCGGCCTGAGCGTAGGCATCCGTTATGTCGGTTCTGGGCTCCGTAACGAAGATCCCGTCGCCGAGCTCAGCGGCGATACGAGCCGAAGCGGGGCCGCCGCTCGCCACCGCGATGCGGGGCAGCGTCTCCGGCAGGTCGAAGACCCGCGCGTCTTCCAGCGTGAGGTGCTTGCCCTCGTAGGAGTGGTACCCCCCCGACCAAAGCAGCCGGATGATCTCCAGGGACTCGCGGAACATCTCGTGGCGCTCCCTCACCGCCGGCCAGCCGTAGCCGACGACGTGCTCGTTGAGCCGCTCGCCGGCCCCGACGCCAAGGGTGAAGCGCCCCTCCGAGAGAAGCGCGGTAGTGGCCGCCGCCTGCGCGATCACGGCCGGATGGTAACGGATGAAGGGGCAGGTGACGCCGGTAGCAATCTCGATGCGCTCGGTCCGTGCTGCCGCCGCGGCGAGGATCGACCAGGCAAATCCGGAATGCCCCTGGCTGTCGAACCAGGGGTGGAAATGGTCGCTGATCTCGACAAAGTCGAAACCGGCCTCCTCGGCGCGCACGGCCTGGCGGACCATCTCCTGCGGCGAGTAAGCTTCTGCGATCAACTTGTAACCGATCTTCACGTGTTTCCTCCTCTGACGATGTTCAAAAGTTCATCCGACAACCGGTATGGCCGACGATCCAGCTTCCGGCTCGCGCAGCCCATGGCGGCGCGCCGCTACTCGCGGCCCCGCCTCCCTCTTACACGGCTTCTCGTTGTTACCAACGCAGCACGGGGTCTGCACCCTCAGAAGGTGGGTCCATCGAAGCGCCCCGACGCGGTCCGGTTGAACGGTCGATGACCGATTGCGGGCTACTTGACCTTCTTCTGCGCGTTGTCGTCGGAGGCGCGCAGCTCTATCTTGCCCTCGCGTACGCGAGTCTCGTAGGTGGATTGTGGGAAAACGGCCGGGCCGTCGATGGGGTGGCCGGTCTTGAGGTCGAAGCGGGACCTGTGCCACGGGCAGATCACGGTGTCGCCCTCGCGCTCGCCCTCGGCCAGAGGTCCTGCGAAGTGGTTGCAGATGTTGGAGATGGCGCAGATCTCGCCGTCCGAGGCTCGGGCCAGAAGGACCTCCGTCCCCTCGACGGAGACCTTTAGCATGCCACCGTCTTCGCCCGGCCCTGGGAGCTCGTCTTCGCCGAGAACCGGGACGAACTCGTCGGGGCCCGCGGGCTCGAAGACGTCGCGGTTGACCCTGAGACCGTAGTGGTAAGAGAGCTCGCCGCCGAGGTGGGCGCCCATTCCGTTGAGGCTGTAGCCCGCCAGAAAGGCCGCGCGCCCGAGGTTTCTGCGGCCCGTCGCCCTCAACACCAGCGAGGCCGTGTTGAGCAGCAGCCCTACGCTGTTGAGTAGGCCGTGGGCCATGCCCATCCTGCGCGAGCCACCCGAAAGGTAGCGCCAGTCAGAGAAGCCGACCGCCGCGGTGACGTAGCCTCCGGCGACCCCGACCGCGAGAGCGCTATCCGCCCCGTTGCGCGCGGTCTTGGAGCCGGTGACGATGTCAATGGCGTCCAGCGCCATCACAGCGCTCCACGAGCCTATGGGCAGCGTCTGAAGTACCGGGTGCAGGGGGCTCCCGAACCAGACCCCGTCCAGTATGTTGCGCAGCGTGGGGTCGCCCTTGTGGACGATCTCCTGCACCTTGGGCTGCACCTTCTCTGCGACATCGTCCAGCCACGGCAGGCTGTCCACGATGCGCTGGCTTGGCGTGGATCCCATCCCTCACTCCTCTACACGGGTGTACACCGGTCCTCTTCCCGGGGTTTCTACCCCGTCCCCGGCGTAACGAAGCGCCGGACATCCCGGAGGGCCTGCCACTCGCTCTCTCCCCTACGGGCGCGCCGTCTCGAAGGCGCCCCCCGCCTTCGAAGCACCCCGGTCTTCCGCTGACCCGTCCCCGTGAGTCAGAAAGGCCAGCCAGTGCGCGAGGAGGACGTAGAAGTAAGACGTGAGCGCGAGCACCGATACCGTGGGCCCGACCGCAGCCCCAAGAGGAGCGCCTTCCTGCCAGAGCAGGGGCCACTGCGGCGGGAGAAGCTGCAGGGCCACCAAGAGGACCGCGAGTGCCGTCCGGCCGCGGGACAGAAGGAGCAGCACACCTGGCGCGAGCAGAAGCAGGTAGTTGTTCCAGGCGATGGGCGAGGCGAGCAGCGAAGCGGCTACGAGCGCCCAGAGCCCCGCCTCGGGGTCCCGCCGGGCCACGTATGCGGTCAGAAAGACGAGGACTAGGCCGAGCAGCCCGAAGAGGGAAACGGCCCACGGGAGCTCCGCGAGCGGTTGGCCGAACTCGTGCTGCGTGAAGAGCCGGGCAGCCGCCGCCGGAAGGGAGGCGTTATCCCAGTACGGGCTCAGGGGCTCGCTCCTCAGCAGCCCGACCCACTGTAGCGTAGCCCCCGGCCCGAGGACGACAACCCCGACGAGCGTCGCCGATGCACCCGAGACGACCGCCGCCAGGGACGCGCCCCACCGCCGTCGCACGATCGGCCACAGGAGAACCGGCGCGAGCGACGGCTTGAGCGCGACCACGAGCCCAAGCGCCGCCCCCGAAGCGAGCGGACGGCCACGCCGATCCAAGACCCACGACGCAACGAGCCCGAGGCATAGCACCGGGTACATCTGCCCGAGCGCGAGCGTCGCAAGAAACGGTGACGAGACGAGCAGCGCCACCAGCAAGATCGAGCCCACGAGCGGATTCGCCCTCCACGGCCTGAGCTCCGCCGCCATCCACAACAGCGACGCCGCCATAAGGACCGCCGTGAGCGCCGCGAAGAGGCGGAAGCCCGCGAGAGGCTCGAGAGCCGCAAACGGGGCGACGAGAATTACCCACAGAGGCGGGTTGAGGTTGACGAGCTCGGCCCCCGTCTCGTATACGTCCCCGCCGTCCAGGAAAGCCCTCGAGGAGCGCCAGAACGTGTCGAAGTCCGCGTGGATCGGCATCAGGGGCGTGTATATCCGCTCGAGCGTCATCCCGAGGTAGAAGTAATCGACCACCGCCGAAACGATGAGCACGACGGCGGCTAAGGCGTAGAGCAGCGCGCCCGAAAGCCTTCTAGAAGCCACGGCAGACGCCGATCTCTATCTCATGGACTTTGCGTGGAGAAAACACAGCCGGAGCCTACACGATACACGCGCCGAATAGAAACGGACCGACGGGCGGGAGAACGAAGAAACCGCCGGGAGCGGAGAGGGGGGGATTCGAACCCCCGATGCCGGGTTTACCGACATAACGGTTTTCGAGACCGCCGCATTCAACCGCTCTGCCACC
>JADDPY010000003.1:662-1844 GCA_016781635.1 Rubrobacter sp. | reverse complement strand
GGCAGCAAAGGCACGTCCAGGCCGGGGTCCTTCGGGGCTCCGGTTTTCTTTTTGGGGTTGCATCCGGTTGCGTCCCCGCCCAGGGTGGTCCCCCCCCACCTGCATAGCTCAACCTAGCAGCGGGTTTCCGAGAAATCGTTTACTAGGCTATTCGTCCCGCCGCATATCCATGCACCCTATCCCCCCTCATAGGTAATAAAGTCCGCTCCAGGAGGCCTCTGGGATCAACATTCGTCAACACACGGCGTAACCTTTGGCATGGTCCGCACGAACATTCGTAACCGCTCGCAACCACACCCGCATAGTTATGCAGCCCGCTTTGCATGGGGTTGGTTTTGGAGATCGCGCCAGCGGTGGCGTTCTCCCCCGGTGGCCGCACGGCGCGGCCACCTCGAAGGCTTGCATGGGATCACCTACCCGTGAGCCGGAATCCGCGGGATCCTCGATGCAGGTCGGGCGATGCGAGGTTCGTCCCCGCCGACCGCTGCTCCCGGCGACGACGTTTCCGGACGTTCGGAGCGCGCCCCGCTTGTGCGATCGTCCGGACAGTCTGGATAATTCGGGCCGGGTCCTCCTTCGGGGCCCGGCCCTTTGTACGTTGGGTGCTGCTCCTTACCCCCGAGGGGAGCCGCCTATAACACCGACGAACTCGCCGGGCTCATCCGACAATGTCCTGATCGGGATCCCGAACGCGGAGAGCTCTTGCCCTCCGGGATCCACGTCATCCTTGATGCCTTGGGGGACGTCTTCGGTTACGAACCTCTTATGGGCTTGCGGGCTCAACGCCACGCGTATCGGTTCCTCGCCCGTGGCTTGGCGGTGGGTTTCGATGGCGTCTTTGATTCGATCCTTGATAGTCATGGGGGCATTCTACGCCCGCTCGTCCAACGGATGCGGCGCGGAGCCCGGTCGAACACCGGCATTATCGGGTCGGGTCCTTCGGGGCCCGGCTTTCTCTCGGTTGGCGTCCCCTTGAGAACGGGTTCACAATCCGCTGAAGAACCTCGCCGGAACGGCTAAAGCTCTCCGGCCGGCGTGCCGATAACTCTTTCGACGGCCGAAAAGGCAAACCCGCCGCGAGGCGAGGGCGCAAAGCCAGGGGCCTCCAGAGGAGGAGGCAGCCCAGCTACCGAAACCGAAGGAGAAGCAGATGCAGCTCACGTTCGACCTGAGGCAGGACGT
>JADDPY010000003.1:0-251 GCA_016781635.1 Rubrobacter sp. | reverse complement strand
CGAGGACGAGGACGACCTCGAGGCCTCCGCCGAGGATTGCGGTCCTTCGGTCGAGGACGAGGCCGACGAGGACTCCGACGCAGACGACATCGACGATGAGGACGAGAACGAGCTCGGCGAGGGCGAGGACGACGACAACGACGGCATAGAGGACGACGTCGACGCCAACGACGACAACTCCGGCGCGATCGACGAGTTCGACGCCGACGCCGACGGCGACGGGGTCGAGGACGGCATGGAGGACGAGGACG
>JADDPY010000607.1 GCA_016781635.1 Rubrobacter sp. | reverse complement strand
TGGTCCTGCTGCAAATTACGTCGGTGCTCGCATGGCGTACCGAAGCCCTGATCACGATTGAACCACCCGCTCGCATGGTCCCTGAGCTTGCACTCCTTGCACCACTGAGTGGGTATTTGCTGGCATTCCTGTATGGCGGCGGCGTTCCACTACCACGGTGGATGATTACATAATCGGTCGTCATTCACATGCACGGCCCGCCCAACAAGTCACTCCAGGCGACGCTTGTGAACGTGGCGCAAATTCATGGTGATTTCACGCGTGTCTCGCGTAGCAGAGCGCGTGCTGTGGTCATGGAGCGCGCCTGAGTTCAGCCGTTGGGCCTCCCGTGTTCCTATGTACGATATGCGTACCACAAAAGCATACCGATGCGTTCGAGTCTATTATCTGTGATATACCACTTCTCATCGTTGTTGGAGTTGTCCGATGCACCCATATGATCCACTTGCTCGATTAGTGAATGAAGTTGCACACCATGACGCACTTATAGCGCTTGAGCTGTGTCTTGGTGCGCTCACGGCAAGTAGTCGTGACGATCTCACTGCAATCCAGACGAAGATTATGGCCCTCTTATCAGCAGCAGAGCCACCAATTGACCCACTTGAACACGTGTATTCGACCATTTTAGCTTCTGTCCGTGAGCGGATATTTGTGATCGACGTAGCCCTTCTGTGGGCAAAACAGCACGATCCGACAACGCACGTGCTTGACCATGCCCCAGCCGCATGGGCCATCGACCTCATGAGCCATGGTCAACTTCAACGGATTTCGGTCGCTCATGCTGACCCTGACGAGCAGACTTCAGATGGTACCATTACCATGCTTGTAAACCATCATCCACTAGAAGTTCGTCTCCTACCGGATGACTCAGTCGTGCTCGGAGACGCGCAACATACCATGGAGCGCGATAAACCTTAACCCAACACAAATGACACTTAAGTTGGGGTAAAGCGTGGGACAACACAATTTGCACTTGCGGCTATCACGTAGAAACCGCAAGTGCGAACTATAACCATCCACGGCTCGGCACAAAGCTAATATTGCAGCACTGCCATGGAAGTACGGCCCAACAAGGCGTTGCACCGGACGCTGGTGAACGTGGCGTTTTTTCGTGATTCTCATCGCGTGTTTCGCGTGGCAGAAGACGTACTTGACCCCGTGGAGCGCCGGTGAACTTGAACGTTGTGCGCCAATCGCAACCCATCTGCTACAATACCTCCGTATGAACATGAAATATGATGTCAATCTGTATCTCTTCTATGAATTTGGCTTGGACACTGAGGGTGAGGACGAAGCACGTGTTAGCGACTCGTGGCCATTCCAACTACACGACACCGTTGATCCTACTATTTATGAGTTCACTTACAGCGAAGATACCTATTTTGCTAGTACGCACGACGCCCTCACGTTTTACCCGACGGCAGGCATGACCGTCGCTGATGTGCAGGTACAATTGCGCGGCGCACAGTGGATTAAGCAACATAATCCGCTTGATCTCAGTACGTCACGCATGGGTGTTGCCGGTATTCCATCAGCAGTGGAACGGCGGACAGCCATCGAAGCAGCAGCACGCAAAGCGTTTCGTGTAGGGCCGCCATTTCACATTCTTGAAGGATTATTTTTGCTCTTAAGCAAGCACTATCTCGCCCTCGTGGAGCATGAACAAACACGACACACGTTGGTCATTGGTACGTTCATGGAACCACACCCGGCACAATTTCCTACAGCGTCCGCATGGCGGCGTCTTGCGTTCGGGGTTGGGGAGCTGTTACAAGCAG
>JADDPY010000698.1 GCA_016781635.1 Rubrobacter sp. | reverse complement strand
GACATCGTCACCGAGGAGATGCTAGAAGACGTAGAGGAGCTTTCCAGAGATGATTACGACGTAGGAGAAATGCTCTCCGAGACGTTCCTAGACCTCGACCAGATCGCCGCTTTTCTCGACGAATTGTCCAAATTCAAGCCCTCCCAGGATGACAAGCTGAGCGCCTTGAAGCGGCTGCTCAAAAACGATCCGGTGCTGAAGAAGAACAAGGTTCTCATCTTTACCGAGTACATGGCCACCGCCCGTTACCTCAAAGAAGAACTGAAGAAGGCCGGGATCGAGGGTGTTGACGAGATAGACAGCGCAGACAAGCGAGACCGTGGTGAGGTCATCCGACGGTTCTCCCCTTACTACAACGGCTCTTCCAGCAGGGAGCTAGAGGCCGAGGCTCTTGACGAGATAAGGGTTCTCATCTCCACCGATGTCCTCTCGGAGGGACTGAACCTTCAGGACGCGACACGGCTCATTAACTTTGATTTGCACTGGAACCCCGTACGGCTTATGCAGAGAATCGGTCGCGTGGATCGCAGGATGAACCCGCACGTCGAGGAGAGGCTGCTTGCTGACCACCCAGAGCAGAAGAAACTGCGCGGAGAGGTTGCCTACTGGAATTTCCTTCCGCCGGACGAACTCGACAGCCTGCTGAAGCTCTACGGCAAGGTGGCACACAAGACTCTTCGCATCTCGAAGACGTTCGGCATCGAGGGGAGGAAGCTGCTCAGACCCGAAGACCATTTCGATGCGCTAAAGGACTTCAACCACTCCTACGAGGGCAGCACCACTTCCGTGGAAGAGATGCACCTGGAGTACCAGAAGCTCCTGCAAGACTACCCCGACCTCAAAGACCGCCTCGACAACCTGCCGGGACGGGTGTTCAGCGGCAAGGAGCATCCGTTGGCGCAGGGCAGGGGTGTCTTCTTCTGCTACGCCCTCCCGGCCCCCGACAACTCGGTAGCCAAGGAAGAGTCTACGAACGGTCAGGCTGCCGATGCCTGGACGGAGGAGGCGGGGTACACGCAGTGGTACCTCTACGACGTGACCACCGAGCAGATACTGGAAGAACCTTCCGACATCCTTGGCCTGATACGAAGCGAACCCGACACCGAGACTCGCCACGACCTTCCGAAAGAGAACCTCACGGAGGTTCGTAAGAAGGTCGAGCGGCACATCAAGAACACTTACCTGCGGAGCGTGGTAGCGCCCGTTGGCGTGAAGGCCACCCTCAAAGCCTGGATGGAACTTACCTGAACGGAGGAGGACGATGAGAAGCCGAGACCTCGACAGGATCAAGTCCATCGCTGACTTCCCTACTCTCGTCGAGTACCTGCGTGAAGACCTCGGCTGGGAACTTGAGGCCGAAGACGTTGAAGACCTCGTCTTCGAGTATGAGCCGGAGGAACTTGGTCTTGACGAGGCCCACAAGGTCAAGATCAACGAGATAAAGCAGCTAAGGCCGCTAGCGACGAACCAGCCCTGGGGCATCTTCTACCTGGGCTTCGAACCGAAACGGCTTCCGGTGGTGGTCTTGCGGCGCATCTTGCGGTCGCTCGTGCCCAAGAAGAGGGCCAGCGCCGCAAACCCGCAGCAAGCGGTGTGGAATCTGAACGACCTGCTCTTCATCTCCGCGCTCGGTGAACGAGGCAACCGGGGCATCTCTTTCGCCCACTTCAAGGAGAATGGCCAGGGGCCACCGCAGCTACAGACCTTTTCTTGGGACGAACGAGAGACCCATCTGTACTATCTCGGCCTCAACTTGGAACGCCTCCGCTGGCCGGAGGACACAAATAACGTAGAGGCTTGGCGAGAGCAGTGGTCTAGCGCGTTCACTACTACGCATCGGCAAGTAACGGTAGTTTGTTGTTAGCGGGCATAGAGGTAAATCCCCCTGCCC
>JADDPY010000333.1:1547-1906 GCA_016781635.1 Rubrobacter sp. | reverse complement strand
GAGCAGGCGTTCGACCATGCCCGGGGCTCTCCTGTCCCGCCTCCGTGTGGGCGCGGGCGGCTCCCGTTCTTCCGGGGGCTCCTCGGGGACCGGGGTCCCGGGGACGCGGACCCTCTGGGTGGAGAGCCGGCCCCGGACGGTGTTCGGAGGTCGGAGATCTTGTCCGTCGCCTTCTCGATCTGGGCGTTCAGGATGGCGACGCCGATGGTCATTAGCATCGGCGTCAGCGCGGTGCCTATAAGGGTGCCCGCCACCCCGAGCCTGGAGGTTAACAGAGCCGCGACGATCGCCGTGATGCCCGAGGCGAACACCGTGCTCATCTGAACTAGCTGCTTTGGTTTCTCTTCTTCAGCCATAAC
>JADDPY010000333.1:954-1469 GCA_016781635.1 Rubrobacter sp. | reverse complement strand
GTAGACCCTCACAAACCCGTTGAGCTGTTTTATGGGCGGAGGTGCTCATGATCGCTCGTAGACGGTGACCCTGTTCGGCGTACCCGGGCCGAATACGACTCTGCCGTTCCACACCGCGCGTAGCCACTCACGGACGGCGCACGGCCGGATTGGTGCGCTGTTGGTTGTATGGATGGTGCGGCTGGCGCGCTAAAAATCATCGGCCTTCTACTTCTCGCTCCGCTGGACGGGTTCGCTCTGGCTCGGGACTGTCTTGTGAACGGTAGTCAGGCCCTCGCCGCACGTCCCGACTCCTCCGGCTTTGCGGGTCGGGTCCTCCGCGAGACGCTGTTGGGACGTTGCGAGGAGCCTCTGGCTTGAGCTCGTTCGAGGAGGAGCATGAGTGCTTCGGAGAATTGCTAGCCTTGGAGGCGGCCACGAACTAGAATGCGCACAGAGACAGAGAGCACGGGTCGGTCACGATGACGCCGGAGAACGGAAAAGTGCTGCGCGAGAGCAGGGAACTGTACCGGCTT
>JADDPY010000333.1:0-574 GCA_016781635.1 Rubrobacter sp. | reverse complement strand
CACTCTGGAGAGCATTACGGACGCGTTCTTCGCCGTGGACCACGAGTGGCGTTTTACCTACCTCAACCGGCAAGCCGAGCGGATGTTGCGGAGGACGCGCGAGGATCTGCTGGGCAAGAATCTGTGGGAGGAGTTTCCCGAAGCCGTCGAATCGAGGTTTTACCAGGAGTACCATGAGGCGGCGGAGTCGAAGTCGGCCGCGCACTTCGAGGAGTTCTACGCGCCGCACGACCACTGGGTCGAGGTCCACGCTTATCCGTCGGACGACGGCCTGGCGATCTACTTCCGCGACATCAGCGAGCGGAAAACCGCCGAAGAAGCGCTGCAAGAGAGCGAGAAGCGGTTCAAGGCGTTGTACGAGGACAACCCGTCCATGTACTTCACCCTGGACACCGACGGGACGGTGCTCTCATTCAACCGCTTCGGCGCCGAGCAACTCGGTTACGCTCCGGAGGAACTGGTAGGCCGTCAGGTGCTCGATATCTTCCACGAAGCAGATCGGGAAGAGGCTCGCAAACACCTTGCCTGGTGCTTGCGTCACCGCGACGCGACCGGCGGTTACGAAGCCCGCAAG
>JADDPY010000502.1 GCA_016781635.1 Rubrobacter sp. | reverse complement strand
TCGGCCATGGTTCGTAATGCCTTGGTATCCGCGCGGATCGCTCGAGGAAGCCGTCACCGACGCGCGGTTTTCCTCGGATGCCAGCGGAGGGATAAAGGTGGTAGTCGAACTCGCGGAGATTCTTCGCGATGTGCATGCAGCGGGCGTTGCTCATCGGGATCTCAAGCCGGCAAACGTCCTCGTGGGTGAGTCGGGTCTCGTGCTCACCGACTTTGGCCTTGTCTCGAGGTCGACGACGACGAAGAGCGTCTCACGGATCATCGGGAGGCCGTTGGGTCAAGGCTGTACGTAGCCCCCGAGAATGAGGCCGGGATCAACGCCGCGATCAACCAACGCCCTGCAGACTTCTATGCCTTCGGCAAGGTCGCGTGGGCTGTGCTCGGGTCGCGCCAACCCCTGCCCCGCGAGGCGATCTTGACCCCCAGAACCGTCTCACCGCAATTTGCGACGACGCACGACTCGCTCCCATCGACGGCCTGCTTCGCGACGTGCTGAACCGCGACCCTCGCGTCCGTCTCGCCGACTGGTCGCTGGTAATCAGAGACCTCCGAGCCGCCGAGAACGTGCTCAGCGGCGGCGAGGACATCGGGCTGGCACCGGCCTCCGAGCAAGCGATCGCGCTCGCACGTCGTCTGGCAGGTGCTCCTCACGTTCTTGCGGCGGTCGAAGGTCGGGAAGAGGACCGGCTCCGACGAGCGTGGCAGCGGGAACTAATTGATGCCATGAAGCAGGCAGCACGAATGGCGGACGTCGCGCTGGGCCCCATTGAGCGTGAGCTCGCCGACCTCCTGACCGTCACCGTTACGAGCGGCGGCGCGCCAAGCCGTGAACAGCTCGGCGACTCCGGCCTCGAGGTCGCGCTCGTGATGGCGACCGACGAGCCCTTCGGGGAGGCGACCGACCGCGCGGTCTGCTTCGTGATCCATTCGCCCCGAGGACTCGCCTCCTTACCAACAGTCGTCGTCCGAGTTTGGCCAGCCGAGACGGAGGACGGAGTGTGGATCAATCGACTGCCGCTGGTCTGCCCCACCGAGGGCCGGGAGGTCGTCGCGCCGTTCCTGGTTCCGGCGCTTGCTCACCGACTCGGGCCCTTCGCTCCACGGCGCCAGGCAACCATCGACGAAGCGGTCGCCGTAGCCAGGGAGAGCGCAGCGCTGTTCGTGACGTTGGTCGGGCACTACCTCGCGATAGTTGACGAAGGCGGAGACCCTGCGGCCGCCGAGCCATGGGCGGGACGAGAGGTGACGCCCGCGCCCCTGGTTGCCCACGACACCGCGCGCGTGGGCGACGTAAGCCCACCCGAACTTCGGTCCTTGGAAGTAGCCCCAAGCTTCGTCGACCTCGGTCAGGATTCAGTGCGCGTGGCGTGCCGTGCGCGGATCGTCGACGACCTTTCGGGCGTTGCTGGCCCGGGCTACTCGAGTTCGCCCTCGCACGCGCGATTTCGGAGCCCCTCTGGACAGCAGTTCCGCGACGCCATGTTTGACGCTTCCCATCGACTGGAAGGCGATGCCCTCGACGGGGTCTATGAAGACCACTTGGTGTTGCGGCCAGACGTTGAAAGGGGTGTCTGGGCGATCGAGTACGTGATGGTCGTCGACCAGGTGGGAAACACGAGCCATTACTCGACTGAAGATCTGCGCACCCGAGCATTGCCGTTCAGGATTGACGTTCGATAGTCCTGCACCGCACGGCCGAGCCGCGAGACACCGCGAGGGCCCGTAGGGGAATTGCGATCGGCGTACCGATCTTCCCGCCCGCGCGACTCGAGGCCGGTGGCCTAAGTTCTCGGACGCGCCGCCCGCTGGCCCGCGCACGACCGTCTCGGTGCGGCTGTGTACGTCGCCGGCATCAGAATCGTTCTTCCCGCGGTCGTGGACGAACG
>JADDPY010000331.1 GCA_016781635.1 Rubrobacter sp. | reverse complement strand
GGCTACAGCTCACATCCGCCGGTGTTTTAGCGCATCTCCACCAGACTATGCCGCCCGTCGATAGTCATGATGTACGCCGCCGAGGATTGGAAAGGCGATGACCTTGCCCGGGTCGCCAACCAGTGGGTGTCCGCTCGCCTTGGCTTCTGGCACACAGTGGTCGATGCCTTGATGCGGGCGCGACTGGTTGAAGTACGTCACATACTCCGTGAGCACTCGACGGAGGTGGGCCTCGCTCACACGCACGAGGTGATCGAGGCACTCGCGGCGCACGCTCCCCAGCAAGCGTGCGCAGATCGCATTCGCGCGTAGTGCTTGGATCGGCGTTCGGAGCACCTCAATCCGTGTTCCCACAGCAACGGCAGCGAAGTGCGGCCCGTCTTTCGCATCGTTATCACGAATCAGATACTTCGGCCCTTGGCCGTAGGGTGTCGCTTCCCGCAGGTGCTGAGCGACCCACTCGTCACTTGGCGAGCGCGTCGCCCCAAGGTGCACGATACGCCGCGAGCCGAACTCCGTGATGACGAAGGCGAACAACGGGCGAAAGAAGAGGTCATGGACCTGCACGACGTCACACGCCCAGATATCCTTGGCATGGTTCCGGAGGAAGGTTGACCAGGTTTGGCCGTGCGGTCGTGGTGGACGTGCCTGGCGCATGGAGCGCTGCACGGTTCGCTTGGCGACCTTGACCCCGACCTTCAGCAACTCGCCGCGAATCCGTTCAGCGCCCCACAAGCGATTGCTCGCCGCCATCTCCTTGATGCGGGTGATCGTCTCGGTAGGAAGCTGTGACTGGCGTGACGTTGCACGTGATTTGCACTTCCAGAACAAGCGGAAGCCCTCCCGATGCCAACGCAGCACGGTCTCCGGTTTGACAATGAGCAGTGCCGCTTTCCATCGCTGGAGCGTACGTGCCAGCAGGACGACGAGTCCACGATCTGCCGCTGTGAAGCGCGGCCGTTTGACCGAGCGGTTGAGGATGCTGAGTTGCTGGCGGAGCAGCAGGTTTTCGGCGACCAGCTGTGGTTTACTGCGGGTCAGATCAGCGATAGTGCCGAGAACAGGAGGATGGGAGCTGGGCTTGGTCCAGCGTGAAATGAGTGTGCCGGTTTTTCGCAGGCCACGCTCGATGATCGACTGAACATGCCGCAGGCTGTTGAACGCCATCCGCTTCTCCTTGATTTCCTCTGATCTGCGGTGTTACGGAACGGTCAAGGAGGAGTATATGCTGGGATGGGGCTCCGCATGGAAGTCGACGCTGTAAGGCTGCGGATGTAAGCGGTAGCCAGTACAGGTCGTCAGCGAAGCGATGAGCGTCGTGTTTTTCTCCGTGTTGCGCGGAACCTGGCCATAGGCCCGCATCCCTCGCGGCGCACGGGCATAGATGGGTGTGAGGTTGATATTACTCCCGCATTCATCCACCACCACAAAGTCCTGCATCGCCCGCGTGGCTACCCGTTCCCGATACGCCGTTCTGGCCTGCTCGTCGCGCTCGGCGGCTGCCAACGACTTTTTTTCCGCGTCCAGCCCACGCGCCGGATCGCGCGCCCAACGGTCCACTGGCTCACCGTGGCGCCGTGGGCCGCGTTCCACAGGTCAGTATGCGCCGCAATAGTTGCATCTGGATGCGCATCAAGCTGGGCCCATAAGGCGGCGTGGTGCTCGGCCTGGATGGTGCGGGGCCGACCGGGCGGCGGGGTGGCCGCCAGCGCATCGTCAGGATTGCGCCGCTTCCGCACGAGCAAGCGCTTGATCGTGGACAGGCTGACGCGAAAGGTAACGGTGACCTCATGCCGCGGCATCCCGCGCTCCACCGCAGCCACGATACGTTGGCGCAGATCGATCGAGTAGGCTTTCATCCAGCACAGTATGCCACAGGTTCAATGTTTCCGCC
>JADDPY010000648.1 GCA_016781635.1 Rubrobacter sp. | reverse complement strand
GTAGCGGAAGTCCGGGAAGGCGCTCTCGAACATGCGGACGACGTCCTTGAGGCCCTGGCGGCCTCGCTGACGGTCCGGCGGTGCGGCGTGGTTGAGGAAATCCTCCGCGACCAGATCGTCCACCACGTCGACATTCCTCTCATTCCAAAGCTCGTCGTAGGCGCGTCCGATGACGGCCTTGTTCTCTTCTGCCGACATAGCGGTTCTCCTTTCCATCCTTGCTTACTTTGCGTTCTGGCTTCAGCTTAGATCCGGCGCCGCTGGAGCGCGTACTCCATTTGGAGTATATTTGGGTCGTCGGGGGCGCAACTCGGTCGGAGAGACCCGGTGGGGGTTGTTGGCAGTGCAGCGGTTGGGACAGCGGGACCTCGAGGCTTCTCTCTCCTACCTGCGCGAGTTGTACGCCCAGCGGGATCCCGAAGGCTTCAAGCAACACGTCCTCGAAACGATCCCGAGCCTCGTCCCCTCGGAGCTGACCACCTACAACGAGATGGACCTCCGGACGTCGGAGAACATCTGGAAATGGGAGCCGGTCCCCTCGGACTTCGCGGAGCTAACCGAGATCTTCGCCAACTGCATGGACGAGAACCCCTGCGTCGCTTACTACCGGCGAACGGGCGACGGTGGGGCCACGAAGATCTCCGACTTCCTCACGCAGAGGGAGTTACGCAAGCTCGGGTACTACGACGAGTACTTGCGGAGGGTGGGGCTGGAACACAGGATGTCCATCGTCATACCGAAGCCCCCCCACTCCGTGATCGCGCTGGCGCTCGGCCGCAGCGGCAATGACTTCTCCGAACGAGACCGTCTCGTGCTCGACTTGCTTAGGTCCCACCTGACGCAGGCCCATGAGAACGCCGCAGCGCTGACGCGGATACGGGAGGAGTCGGCCCGCCCGAGCCAGACCAAGGGCGTGCTCCTTACGAGGGAATCTCTTGAGCTCCTCGGGCTCACCGATCGGGAAGCGGACATCTTGCTCGGCATAGCCCGAGGGAAGACCAACAAGCAGATAGCCATCGGCCTCTACGTCAGTCCACTCACTGTCAAGACGCATCTGCGGCACGTCTACCGCAAACTAGGGGTCGAAAGCCGCACCGAAGCTCTGGCCCGGGCATTGGAGATGCTCGACTCGTGATCAAGGCGCCCACCTCCCGCCGCAGCAGACCGTCTGCCGCCTACTGACGACTCCCAGAAGGCCCCGGCGCGGCCCTTGATCCTCAAAGTGGTCGATGCGGAAGATTCAAAGGCGTCTGAGCAGCACGAGGACGAAGGCGATGAGGAAGAAAGCCCGGAAGGTGGTGAGGAGGCGCTCGTGGCGCACCAGCAACCGTCGGAAGTTCCCCAGCCATGCGAAGGTCCTCTCCACCTTCCAGCGTTCCAAATAGCCCGGACCGACCTTCATAGGACGCCCTCGCTTGGGCTGCTTCCTCGGCCGACGTTCGTAGGGCGGGATCGTCGACTTGATCCCCTTCGAACGCAACCACCGCCTGAAGCGCTTGCTGTCGTAGGCCTTGTCGGCGACCAACTCTTCGGGGCGTTGCTTCGGCCTGCCCCCTCCTCGTTGTGGCACCCGTACCGTCTGAAGGGCGGGCACGGCTAGCTTGACCTCGTGGTGATCGGCGCTCGCCAAGCATAAGCCGAGGGGCAAGCCGTTACCGTCGGCGACCAGCATCACCTTGGTGCCCTTGCCGCGTTTGGTCTTGCTTACCTCGGCTCCCCCTTTTTGGCGGGCACGAAGCTGCCGTCGAGGAACGCTCTGGCCCACTCGAGCTTCCCTAGCTCGTCTAGTAAGGCCAGCAGGTTACGCCAGATCCTCTCCCAAGTGCCGTCCTCCTCCTATGTCCTAAGCCTCCGCCAGCAGGTTGTGGGGGAGCCATACTC
>JADDPY010000437.1 GCA_016781635.1 Rubrobacter sp. | reverse complement strand
ATCCCTCTTGAACGCCAAAATGGGTGCTATCATCCCGAGAAGGTATGGGTAGCCGTCGTAACAACCTTATCGTGCTGGGCCTCGTGGTCGTCCTTATTGGGGTCGCCGCATACTTCATCTTTATCCGGCAGCCCGTCGCGGATGCGACCCGGCTCGGCCTCGACCTCAAAGGCGGGGTAAGCGCCAACCTGCGAGGCTTCCAGGAGAACGGCTCCGAAGTCACCCGCGAGGAGATGGAGCAAGCCTCCCAGGTCATCCGCCAGAGGGTCGACTCCCTGGGCGTCACCGAGCCCGAGATTCAGCTTCAGGGCCAGGACCAGCTTGTCGTCAACATCCCCGGTGTCACCGATACCGAGCGGGCCGTAGAGCTTATCGGGCGTACCGCCCAGCTTGGCTTCTACGAAGTACTCGCCACCGCGGGCGGGCAGCCCGTTCCGGCGGAAGAAGTGAAAGGGGTGAAGGAAGATCTCCGGGCCGAGCTTGAAGGTGACCCCGCCTTCGAGGAGGGGAAGACCAAGATCCTCTTCGAGGAGACACCGTCGCCGCAGGGCGGGGGAACGGTGGTCGCCGGATACATACTCCCCGAGAAGCCCGCGGTCCGCGGCAACGCGCTCGACTCGGCGACGCGGGCCCAGGATCAATCCGGGTTCCTCGAGGTTCAGATGACCTTCACGAGGGAGGGTGGCGATCAGTTCGGCGACCTCTCGCAGCAGATCGTGGACAACGCCCTTGCAAACGGTACGCCCGGGCAGGGCCAGCTCGCCGTAGTCCTCGACGAAGACGTCGTCAGCGCTCCGAGGATCGAGCAGGCGATCTACGGCGGGCAGGTCAGCATAAACAACCCGGGGGCGGGCGGTCTGCCGGAGGCCGAGGCCCAGGAGCTGGAGATCGTGCTTCAAACCGGCGCGCTTCCGGTAAACATGGAAGTGCTCTCCGTCACCACCATCGGGCCGACGCTCGGGGCGGATTCGTTGAGGAGCGGGCTGCTCGCGGCCTTGGTAGGCTTCGGGCTCGTGCTGGTGTTTCTCGCGGCGATCTACCGGGTGCTCGGGCTAGTCGCGGACCTCGCGCTCCTGGTTTACGTGTTCTTGCTGTGGGGCTTGATCGTCGCCATCCCGATCACCATGACCCTGCCGGGCATCGCGGGCATCGTGTTGAGCATCGGCGTGGCGGCCGACGCGAACGTGGTCATCTTCGAGCGGATCAAGGAAGAGATCCGCCGCGGCAAGAGCCCCCGCACCGCCGTAACCCTCGGATACGGCAAGGGCTTCAAGGCCATCCTCGACGGCAACCTCACGACGCTCATCACCGCTTTCATCCTGTTTGCCCTGTCCTCTGGCTCCGTCCGCGGCTTCGCGGTTCTCCTCGCCATGGGCGTGGTCCTCAGCATGTTCACCGCCGTCGCGGTGACGCGTGCTCTTCTGGGCGTCGTCTCCGGCCGCGGCTTCGGACTCTCGGCGGGGACGATGGGGGTCTCCAAGAAGAGCATCGCCGCGGCTAGCGCGCGTGGTGCCGAGAGCGAGGGTGCCCGATAATGGCGTCCGGGGCTTTCAAGAACGTGGACTTCGTCGGTCGCTGGAAGCTCTGGTTCGCCCTGTCGGCGGTCTTCCTGCTCGTTAGCATCGTCGCCATCGCCCTCGGCCGCCTGAACTTCGGCATAGATTTCGAAGGAGGCTCGAAGTTCACCCTGAGCGGCATCGACGGTAACCCGACCACCGAGGAGGTGAGGGAGGCGTTGCCCGGGGACCTCGGGGAGGACGCCGTGGTGGCGGGCGTCGGCCAGAACGGGTTCGAGGTCCGTACTCCCGTTCTCCAGGAGGAGGGGCAGGACGCCGAGGTGCGGGACGTTCTAGCGGAGGAGTTGGGGGCCGA
>JADDPY010000451.1 GCA_016781635.1 Rubrobacter sp. | reverse complement strand
GCTGGGCGAGGTGCGGGGTCCAGAGCTCCAGGGTGACCGCGCCACCGCGGCTGATCTCACCGGCGCCGTCGCGGATCATGCGGCTAGCGACCCCGACGAAACGCGGCTCGTCGAGCCGGGCGATAGTATCAACAGCCCAGGCATAAGAGGTGTCCCCCACGAGGATGGCGTCGTCCGTCGCCCTCGTGGCCGCGTAGTGCGACCCGAAGCCCTCCTGAAGGTGGCCCAGAGCCTCCGCGACGATCTCGCCCCGCCTGTCCCCCTCTGTCTTCGGCAGAGCGCCGGAGGCTTGCAGGAAGATTTTCTTGAGGGAAGCCTCGGGCGTCCGGCGGACGGTCCCCAACCTAGCCACGTCCCGCAGCCACAAACCACTCACGAGCCGCCTCGAACGTTCTGTCGAGATCATCGTCCGAGTGTACCTGCGAGATAAAACCAGCCTCGTACTGGCTCGGGGCGAGGTAGATGCCACGCCGGAGCATGTGCCAGAAGAAGTCCTTGAACGCCTCCGTATCCGACCGGGCGGCAGAGCCGAAGTCCATTACCGGCCCTTCCGTGAAGAACATGCTGACCATGGAGCCGATCTGATTGACGGTAAAGGGCCTCTCACCCGCCGAAGCGGCCTCCGTCATCCCGGACCGCCAGCGGCTCCCGAGCCTCTCCAGTTCCTCGTAGAAGCCCGGCTCGCCGGTAGCCCGCAAGGTGACCAGGCCGGCGGCCATCGCAAGCGGGTTCCCGGACAGGGTGCCGGCCTGGTAAATCGGCCCGGAAGGAGCGACCCGATCCATGATCTCGCGCTTGCCGCCGAACGCCCCGACGGGCAGCCCGCCGCCGATGATTTTGCCGAGGCACGTCATATCCGGCGTTACGCCGAATCGCTCCTGCGCCCCGCCTCTCGCGAGCCGGAACCCGGTCATTACCTCGTCGAAGATGAGGACGGTGCCGTACTGCTCGGTGATCTCGCGAAGCCCCTGAAGGTACCCCTCGACCGGCGGCACGCAGCCCATGTTCCCACCGACGGGCTCCAGGATGACGGCGGCGATCTCCTCGCCCTCCTTCTCGAAGAGCTCCCGAACCGCTTCCAGATCGTTGTATGGCAGCACCGCCGTATCCTTCGCAGCACCCTTCGTAACCCCGGGGCTATCCGGGAGGCCCAACGTAGCGACGCCGGAGCCTGCGGAGACTAGGAGGGCATCACCGTGGCCGTGGTAGTTGCCGTCGAACTTGAGGATCTTCTCCCGGCCCGTGAAGCCGCGGGCGACCCGTATGGCGCTCATCGTCGCCTCGGTGCCGGAGTTGGTCATCCGGACCATTTCCATCGAGGGCACGATCTCGCAGACGAGCTCCGCCATATCTACCTCGACCTCCGTCGGCGCCCCGAACGTGGTCCCGCTTCTCACCGCCTCTTCCAGCACCCGTACGACCTCCGGGTCCGCGTGGCCGAGGACGAGCGGACCGTAGCTCATCACATAATCTATGTATGAGTTGCCGTCCGCGTCGAAGATACGGGAGCCCTCGCCGCGTTGCATGAACAGCGGATCGCCCCCGACCGAACGGAACGCCCTGACCGGGCTGTTGACCCCACCGGGGAGCCGACGAACGGCTCGCTCCATGAGCCGCGCGGAGCGGTCCATCTGCAAAATCTCTCTCGCGTTGACGCCCATCTCGCTACCCTGCAAGCGCATTTCCTCCCAAAAGCTCTTGTATGATTTATAGCGCGAAACCCGCTCCCGGGCGGTAATACACCTTACCTGCGTGGTTCAGCTTTGAAGCCAGCGCGAGGCGTCGGGGGCGTGGTAGGAGATGATGATCTCGGCTCCGGCACGCTTGATCCCCGTCAGGGCCTCTAGAACGGCCCGCTCCTCGTCCAGCCAGCCGTTCTGGGCGGCGGCCTTGATCATCGAGTACTCGCCGCTGACGTTGTAGGCCGCGACGGGCAGGTCCGTCGCCTCGCGCACCCTGCGCACGACGTCGAGGTACGGAAGAGCGGGCTTGACCATGACGATGTCGGCCCCCTCCTGTATGTCCAGCGCGGTCTCGCGCAGGGCCTCGCGGGCGTTGGCAGGGTCCATCTGGTAGCCGCGCCGGTCGCCGAACTGCGGGGCGCTGTCGGCCGCCTCGCGGAACGGGCCGTAGAAGGCCGAGGCGTACTTCGCGGAGTAGGCCATGATCGGGGTCTCCTCGAAGCCGTCGGCATCGAGCGCGGCCCGTAGGGCACCCACGCGCCCGTCCATCATGTCCGACGGAGCCACGATATCCGCCCCGGCCTCGGCCTGGGCGGTCGCCGTGCGCGCGAGAAGCTCCAGGCTGACGTCGTTCATGACCTCGTGGCGCTCGTGGTCGATAACGCCGCAGTGGCCGTGGCTGGTGTACTCGCAGAGGCACACGTCCGTGACGACGAGAAGCTCCGGCATGGCTTCTTTTATGGCGCGGGTCGCGAGCTGTACGACCCCCTCCGGGTCGAACGCCCCGCTCGCCGCCTCGTCCTTCTCGTCCGGGATGCCGAAGAGCAGGACGCCCGATATCCCCAGCGAGTAGGCCCTGCGAGCCTCCTCGACGGCGTGGTTTATGGAGAGCTGGAAGATGCCGGGCATCGAGGGGATCGGCCTTCTGACGTCCTCCCCCGCCGCGACGAAGATAGGATAAATAAAGTCGCTCGGCGAGAGTTCAGTCTCGCGCACGAGCCCGCGCAGGGCACCGGTGCGACGGGTTCTTCTCAGCCTCTGGATAGGGAATGCCATGTTCTAACCGTCCTTTTTCGCGGGTACCAAGGTCTCCCGGCGCGGTTCGGCGAAGAGACCGGCCACCGCCCTCACGAGCCCGGGGATAGTGTACTCCGTGGCCTCGACGTCGACCCGAATGCCGTGCCCCCGGGCCGTCTCCGCCGTGATCGGACCGATGCACGCCACCCGGGCGTTGGACAGGAGATTGCTCGCCTCCTCACCGAAAGCCCCGACGAAGCTCTCCACCGTGGAAGAAGCCGTGAACGTGACACAGTCGATCCCTCCGGAGAGAAGCTTCTCCCGCAACTCGTCCTTCCCCTCCTCCGACGGGATCGTCTCGTAGGCCGGCGGCACCACGACCTCCATCCCCGCCTCCCGCAGCTTCTCCGGTAGGACCTCACGCGCCACCCTGGCCCGCGGTATCAGCACCTTCCCTCCGGCCGGCGAACCATCCAGCAACGCCTCCAGCAGCGCCTCGGCCCGGTACTCCTCGGGCACGACATCGACCCTGAGACCGGTAGTACGTAAAGCGTCGGCAGTGGCGGGTCCTATGGCGGCGAGCTTCGCCCCGCGCGGCACGGCGCGGAGGTCGAGCCCATGTTCACCGAGGCGCTCCACGAAAGCGGCCACGCCGTTCGCGCTGGTGAAGACGATCCAGCCGAAGGAATCGAGATCCTTTATGGCCACGTCGAGCGGACCGAAGTCCTCAGGCTCCTTTATCTCGATCGTTGGGAACTCGAGTACCTCTGCGCCCAGAGCTTCGAGCTCGCGGCTCAGTTCCCCGGCCTGGGCCCGGGCCCTCGTCACGACGACCCTCTTTCCGAAGAGGGGACGCCTCTCGTACCAGTCGAGCCCTTCTTCGCGCAGTGCCACGACGTCCCCTATCACGGTGATGGCGGGGGGCTTGAGCTTCGCCTCTTCTATGCGGTCAGCGATGGTTCCCAGGGTGCCGGTGACGGTCTCCTGCTCAGGGCGGGTGCCCCAGCGGACGCAGGCGACGGGGGTCTCGGGGGCGCGTCCGGCGGAGATCAGGCGCTTGGAGATCTCGCGGAGGCGTCCAACACCCATGTACAGGACGAGGGTCTCTGCGCCGTTCGCGATCCCCTCCCAGTCCACGTCCTCCGTACCCTTGGCCGGGTCCTCGTGGCCGGTGACGAAGGCGACTGACGTGGAGACGTGGCGGTGGGTTACGGGGATGCCGGCGTAGGCGGGGGCCGCGATGCCGCTCGTCACCCCGGGGACTACCTCGAACGCGAGCCCTGCCTCCAAAAGGTCGAGGGCCTCCTCGCCGCCACGCCCGAAGACGTAAGGGTCGCCGCCCTTGAGGCGCACGACGGTTTTACCTTCCTTACCGAGTCTGACGAGGGTGGCGTTGATCTCCTCCTGTGGCATCGTCGGCGCACCGGGCTTCTTGCCCACGTAGATCCTCTGCGCATCGGCGGGGGCATGGGAGAGCAATGCCTCGGGGGCGAGCCGGTCGTAGACGACGGCGTCCGCCATCCTCATGCACTCGACGCCCTTTACCGTGAACAGGCCCGGATCGCCGGGGCCGCTCCCTACGAGGTAGATCAAGCTATCTCCTGACCTCCCGGATCTCGTCCAGGATCACACCGGCGCCCCGTCCCAGAAGCTCCCGGGCCAGCCGCCGCCCCACTTTTTCGGGCTCCTCCCCTTCGGCCTCCTCCCGATAAAGGAGCGCACCATCGGGCGAAGCCACAAGCCCCTGCAGCCGTATCTTTCCGTTCCTGGCGATGGCAAGCGCCCCGACCGGGACCCGGCATCCGCCTTCGAGCTCGTTCAGGAGCGCCCGCTCGGTGTGAGCCGCCACCTCTGATGGCTCGTGGTTCAGGGCGTCCCGCATCCGGCCGCGCAGCGGATGCTCCGCGAGGGTCGCGACGGCGAGAGAACCCTGGCCGACGGCGGGGAGCATCGTCTCCGGTCCAAAGACGGTGTGCGGAACGTCCCTGTCGAGACCGAGGCGCTTGAGGCCGGCGCGTGCCAGGACGAGGGCGTCGGCCGCCCCGCCGCGCATCTTGCGCACCCTCGTGTCCACGTTCCCCCGGATCTCCACAATCTCGAGGTCGGGTCGGCGGTGGAGAAGTTGGGCCCTACGCCTGAGGCTGGAGGTGGCGACCACCGCCCCGTCGGGCAAGCCGTCCACGTCCCAGCCCCCGTCAGAGACGAGCGCGTCGGAGGGGTCGTGGCGTTCGGAGATCGCCGCGAGCACGATGCCCTCCGGCAGTTCGGTCGGCACGTCTTTGAGGGAGTGGACGGCGAGATCTATCTCCCCGGAGAGCAGCGCCTCGTCGAGCTGGCGCGTAAAAACATCCCGCCGGTCTATGACCCGAAGCGGGATATCCGGTTGCTGCTCGCTCGTCGTCTTGATGACGTTGACCTCGACATCGAGCCCTCCCGCCCGCAACCTCTCCGCGCAAGCATTTGCCTGCACGAGGGCGAGCTTCGAGCCTCGAGTCCCGAGGATTACGGCTCCGTTACGGCTCATGGCGCCTCAAGCCCCTCTCCGGCGCGGTACAGCCCCAGGCCCAGGCCCTCCAGCTCCAAGAGGCGCCGCCGAACCTCGGCCCCCTCGACGGGGGAGCCCCTTTCGGCAAGCGCCTTTATCTCCTGAATAGGTCCGTGCAGAAGCTTGTTGACGAGGGCATGGCTCATCTTCTCGACGGCCTTGGCCTCCCCCTCCGAAAGCTCCATCCCCTTCAGGGTACGGGCGACCTCGTGGCGCCGTATTCTTTCGGCCCCGTCCCGAAGCTCCTTTATGAGCGGGGCGACGTGCAGGGTCGAAAGCCAGCTCATGTACTCGAGGACGGCCGGGCCGATCATGGCCTCGGCCTCCTCCGCCGCCGCCCCACGGTCGTCCGTGTTCCGGTCGACGACCGCCTGCAGATCGTCCACGTCGTAGACGTAGGCCCGATCCAGGTTCTGAACCACGGGGTCGATGTCTCTGGGAACCGCAATATCTATAAAGAACAGCGGCTCCCCGCGCTTCTGAAGCGCCGCCGCGACCGTCTCGCTCCCGACGACCCACTCGCCGGCCCCGGTCGAGCTCACGACGACGTCCACGCCGGGCAGCTCCTCGGCGAGGTCGTCGAACCCTACGGCCACGCCACCGAGTCTGTCGGCCAGCTCCTCGGCCCTGGAAGCGGTGCGGTTGGCGATCTTGACCTCCCCGATCCCCCTGCTCGCCAGATGCCTCACCACGAGCTCACTCATCTCGCCCGCCCCGACGACCATCGCGCTACGACCGCCGAGCGTCCCGAAGACCTCCTCGGCGAGCTTCACGGCGACGTGCGGCACGGAGAGGGAAGAATCCCCGATCCCCGTCTCCGAACGCACGCCCTTGCCGACCCGCAGGGAGGTATGGAAGAGACGGTTGAGGATGGGCCCGGCGCACAACTCCTCCGTCGCCGAGCGGTACGCCTCACGGACCTGGCCCAGAATCTGGCTCTCCCCCACCACCATCGAGTCGAGGGAGGCCGCAACCCGGTACAGGTGCCCGACGGCCTCGCTCTCCGTAAACCAGTAGGTGTGTCTCTCCAGAAGCCCGGCCGCGAGGCGCTTCTCGTCCGCCATCGCCTGCAGGAGCTTCTCGCGCGCCTCGTCCGAAGAACCCTCCACAACCGCGTAGAGCTCCGTCCGGTTGCAAGTCGAGACGAGCACCGCCTCGGCAACCAGCCCTTCGTCCTTCAAGCGCCGCAAAAAGGACCGGGCGGCGCACGGCGCGAACGCGACCTTCTCGCGCACCTCTATAGGGGCCGAACGATGGCTCATCCCCGCAACCGCGATAAACACCCTTCGACCACCTCCTCCATCTCCGCCTCGGCCTTATGCCCGCTCTTTCGGGCCCTGCCCAACTCTTCGACGATACCGGCCCACTCCGGGCCGAACGCATCCTCCAGCTCCCGACGGACCCTCCGGGCCAGCGTCGGCGAAGCGCCGCCCGTCGACACCGCGACCTGCAGGTGCCCGCGCCTCAGCGTCGAGGGCAACGTGAAATCACCTTCCGACGGGTTATCCGCGACGTTCACAGGGATACCCCTCTCTTGCGCCTCCCGGGCCACCGCCGCGTTCACCTCGCGACGGTTCGTGGTTGCGAAGACGAGGAAGGCGCCCTCGAGGTCGCCCTCTTCATACGGGCGCTCGCGCACCTCGACGGCCATGCTCGCAAGCTCGGGCTTGACCTCCGGTGAGATCACCACGACCCTGGCTCGCGCCTGCAGGAGCTTCCGCGCCTTGCGGTTCGCGACCTCTCCTCCCCCGACGACGACGCAACACTTGCCGTCGAGGTCGAGAAAGACGGGATAAAGAACGGCACCCTCGATCTTTGTCTCCTAAAACTAATTCGGGCCGGGGCGGGATCGGCTCCCGTGCACCCCGAACGCTTGCTTGACCTGCTGAGTTTCGCACGGACCTACATACCCAACCGTGCAAACCTTCACGAAGGAAGCTCCTCCTTCGTTTTCTCGACGAGCCTGACCCCTTCGATTACCATCCCCTTGTCCACGGCCTTGCACATATCGTAAATAGTGAGACCGGCGACGCTGACGGCGGTCAGGGCCTCCATCTCGACCCCGGTTCGATCGCTCACCCGGGCCGTTGCGGAGATCTCGACCCTATCCTCCTTTACCGTGAATTCCAGGTCTACACCGGTAAGGTTCAACCCGTGGCAGAGGGGGATAAGATCCGGCGTCCGCTTCGCGGCCATGACCCCGGCGATCCGGGCGGTGTTCAAAGCGTCTCCCTTCGGGAGCGCCTTCTCCCGCAACGCCTCGATCGTGGCGGGGGACATGAGCACGGATCCGGCGGCGGTGGCGGTACGACGAATCACCGCCTTCTGGCCCACGTCCACCATCCGCGCCGCGCCATCCTCGTCTATATGAGAGAAACTCGTCATCAAAACCTCCGGTATTGTAGCCGTCGTCCATCAGCTTCTTGTCTAATAAGTGCCGGTATCGCACACCACGGCTACAAATCTTCTGTAACGTCGCGTT
>JADDPY010000288.1 GCA_016781635.1 Rubrobacter sp. | reverse complement strand
TCCCCCCTCCATCGTCGATGGGGTGGGCCGCGCGGGGTGGCGGTAGTAGAATCTGGTTATCATCCCCACTTCGGTAGAGGAGGCGGCCATGTCCATCTTCGGGAAGCTGGCGGAGTTCGATTGCGAAGGGCTCGTGTTCTGCCATGATGAGGCCACCGGGCTGCGAGCGATAATCGCGATCCACGACACCACCCTCGGTCCGGCCCTTGGCGGCTGCCGGATGTGGCCTTACGGGACCGAGGAGGAGGCTATTCTGGACGTCTTGCGCCTGGCGCGCGGGATGACTTATAAGGCCGCGGTAAGCGGGCTCGACCTCGGGGGCGGGAAGTCCGTGATCCTGGGCGACCCCGACCGGGACAAGTCCGGGGCCCTCTTCCGCTCCTTCGGCCGCTACGTGGAGACCCTGGGCGGCCGATACATCGTCGCCGAAGACGTCGGTACTTCGCCCGCGGACATGGAAAGCATCCGGACCGAGACCTCCCACGTGGTCGGCCTGGGCGGCGGCTCGGGGGACCCGTCGCCCTTTACCGCCCTCGGCGTGGTGGCTGGAATGCGTGCCTGCGTCGAAGAGGTTTTCGGCTCGCCTTCCCTCGAAGGCCTGACGGTAGCCGTTCAAGGCCTCGGCCACGTTGGCTACGAGTTGTGCCGGTTACTCCACGGTGAGGGGGCGCGCCTCGTGGTCGCCGACCTGCACTTCGACGCCGTACGGCGAGCGGCTGTAGAGTTTGGTGCGCAGCCCGTCGAACCCGGCGGCATCCTCTCGGTCCCCTGCGACATCTTCGCCCCGTGTGCCCTGGGCGCCGTCGTAAACGACAAGACGGTGCCGAACCTGCGTTGCGCGATCGTGGCGGGGAGCGCCAACAACGTGCTCGCCGAGGGACGCCACGGGGAGGGGCTCGCCGAACGCGGCATCCTCTACGCCCCCGACTACGTCATAAACGCCGGCGGGCTCATAAAAGTTTCGGACGAGCTGGAGGGCTACGACGAGGGGAGGACGAGGGAGCGCGTGGCGCGCATCCAGGACTCCGTCAAGAACATCATCGAGATCTCCAGGAAGGACGGCATTCCGACAAACGTCGCCGCCGACGGGCTGGCCCTGGAGCGCCTCCGGGCAGGACAGCAACATCCCCGCCTGACGACTACCAATTAATCAGCTCGCGTGCTAGCTACAGCGCGATGTTGTCTATAAGGTGGGTGCCGCCGACGGAGGCGGCGATCAGGGCGCGTGCGGGGCGCCCGTCGAGCTCGGAGATGGGATTGAGCGTCTCGTTGTCGACGACGGCGACGTACTGCAACTCGATGAGCGGGTGCGCCTCACAAACCCGGCGCATCGCCTCGACTAGTAGCTTGGCGCTGCGTTCGCCGCCCTTGGCAAGAGACGCGCCCTCTAGGAGCACCCGATAGAGCGTTGCGGAGGCCTCCAGTTCCTCCGGCGAGAGGCGGGCGTTGCGGCTGCTCATCGCCAGGCCGTCGGGCTCGCGCACCGTGGGGCCCGGCACTACCTCGACGTCGAAGAAGAGGTCGTCGACCATCTGCTGGATCACCTTGAGCTGCTGGTAGTCCTTCTCGCCGAAGTAGGCGCGTCCCGGCGCCACGACGTTGAATAGCTTGGCGACGATCGTGGCGACGCCCCGAAAATGTCCGGGACGCACCGCGCCCTCCAGGACCCCGCCGATCTCCCCCACCTCGACGACGGTCCGCGAGCCGCCGCTCCGGCCCCCGTACATGGCCTCCCTCGACGGGGCGAACAGGACGTCGCATCCTGCCTCTTCCAACAGACGGCTGTCGCGCTCGAACGGGCGCTCGTATTTATCGAGGTCCTCCTGAGATCCGAACTGGAGCGGGTTCACGAAGATCGAAGCGACGAACACGTCGTTCTGTACGCGGGCCATGCGGGCCAGCGAGAGGT
>JADDPY010000527.1 GCA_016781635.1 Rubrobacter sp. | reverse complement strand
CTCGCCGCCCCGGCGAGCAGGACGCTCGTCAGGATGGCCCCGAGGATACCGTAGCGCAGGTAGGCGAGCGTCTCCTCTAGCTCGTCTCTCGGGACGTCGTAGACGAGGACGCCCTCGAAGATACCGTCGGAGCTGATGAGCGGCCAGAGCGCCACGTAACCGGAGCGTCCCTCGCTCCACACCAGCCGCCCTTCCCCGTCTGACCGGGCGGCCCTCTCAAGCTCCTCGTCGAGCCCGAGCCGCTCGTAGACCTCGCGCGGTTTCAAGGGGTTCCCGAGGCTGTCGCGGGCTGCCAAAGGCTCGCCGTCGGGGCCGACGTAGAGGACACCGAGCCCGGTCGGGTCGGCGACGGACCGGACGAGATCTTCGGCGTAGCCCTCGGCGGGGGGGAGGGTGCGGTCCTCGGGGTTGCGCAGGCCTTCGAGAAAGTCTTGCGCCCCGGCGTTCGCCGTCCTGGAGCGTTGTTCGAGCAGCTTGTTCTCGGCGTCGACCAGCCGGTCCTGGGCAAAGTAGTAGAGGACCAGGCCGATGATCAGGCTAGTCACCGAGGAGATGCCGACGAGCGCGACGAAGATCCTCGCCTTGAAGCTCAGCGCCGGTAGAAGCCCTCTATCTACCCTCTTGTCTATCGCTCTCCTCCATGAGGGTCTTCCCTAGACGGGCCTGGCGGCCCGGTAACCGACGCTCGGGACGGTCTGTATGAGCTCGGGCCTGGACGGGTCGCGCTCGACCTTGGCCCGCAGGCGGCTGATGTGTACGTCTATGTAGCGGCTGGCGAGGTAGTGGGACCCCGTGGAGACGGCCTCGGAGATCTGGGCGCGCGTGAAGGCCTGCCCCGGACGCCGCATCAAGAGCGTGAGTATCTTGAACTCCGTTGGCGTCAGATCCAAAGGCTCCCCCGAACGGCTTACCGTGTAGCCGTTGGGGTCCAACTCCAACTGGCCTAGCCTCAATACCCCCTCCCGGCCCCTGCCGTCCCGCCCGAACCTCCTGAGGATGGCCTTTATCCTGGCCAGCAACTCTTTGGTGTCGAAGGGCTTGGTTATGTAGTCGTCCGCCCCGAGCTCCAAACCGACTACCTTGTCCACGGACTGGCTCTTGGCCGTGAGCAGCACAACAGGCACGTCGCTCTGTTCGCGCATCTTCTTCAAGACCTCGAACCCGCTCATCCGCGGCAACATGACGTCGAGCACCACCAGATCCAAGCCCTCCCGACCCAGGATGCCAAGCGCCTCGACCCCGTCCTCGGCCGTCAACACCCTGTAGCCCTCAGACGCCAGCACGATGGACGTCACCTCGAGAAGCGCCGCGTCGTCGTCGACTATCAAGATGGTCTCGTCCAACCCCCAATAACCTCCCAAACTACTCCCCACCGCCCACAAAGACCACGCCCACAAAGACCACATTATCCTACCCCATTAAACCCCCACTCTGTAGTCCGTCGGCGCGGCGAAAAAACTTGCACGTGGGAGACTAAGATTTTATACTACAGGCAATTGAGATAACTTGACTTTGGAGGTACGCGCGTGGGCAAGAGCATTGGCATAGACCTGGGGACTACGAACAGCTGCGTTGCGGTGTTGGAGGGTGGGGACCCGACGGTTATTCCCAACTCCGAGGGCGAGAGGACGACGCCTTCGGTGGTGGCGTTCGACAGGAGGAGCGGGGAGCGGTTGGTCGGGCAGCTAGCCCGCAGGCAGGCCGTAACCAACCCTGAGCGCACTATCTACTCGATCAAGCGGTTCATGGGACGGCGCTACAACGACGTAAAGGCCGAGGCCGAGCGCGTCGGGTACGTCGTCAAGTCCGGCCCCGGTGGTGACGTCCGCATCCAGGTCGACGACAAGGAGTATTCGCCGCCGGAGATCTCCGCGATG
>JADDPY010000086.1 GCA_016781635.1 Rubrobacter sp. | reverse complement strand
AAAAGAGGCGATGGCGAACCTGATGGGTCTAGAAGAAGGGATGGAGAAGGATTTCACCGTTGCTAGGCGCCGGTCCCGAAGTCGCAGAGGCATGTAGATTTTCGTCCGCTTCCTGGGGTTTTTCTAGACCGGCCGCCGCATGGGGACTAGGGCGAGCAGACACACCGCGGCGAGGATCGAGTAGGCGAGGAGGTCGCCGCCGAGGTCCGAGAGGACGCCGCCGAGGGAGGCGCCTACGGCATAGCCGGCGGCCCAGGCGAAGTTGGTAGCGCCAAAGGCGAGGGCGCCTTCGACCCCCGCCTTCTCGGCGGCGCGGGAGAACATGGAGGTGCCGGGGACGAGGGGGGCGTTGAAGGCCCCGCCGGCGAGGACGATAAGGAGGGCGACGAGGAGGGGGGTGTCCGCCCAGGGCAGCAGGAGCAGGACAATCAGGGAGGCGAGCAGCCCCGCGAGGATGGGTGGGCGGTAGCCCGCCCGGTCCGACCAGCGCCCGAGCAGGGGGTGGACCACCGACTCGACCGCGGCGGCGGCGAGGAATACGATGCCGACGGCGAACGCGCCCCAGCCCAGGGACGAGAGTTGCAGTGGCGCGAGCACCGTGAGCACGCCGAAGAGAAGGGGCGAGAACCCGATGAACGCGAGTCCCACCCTGAGGTTCGGGCGCGAGAACGCGGTGAAGAACCCGAAGAATAAGCCCGAGCCCGGGGGAGAGGGAGCGGGGGTGAGGAGGACCCAGAGGGCGACCGCGAGGCCGAACACCGAGACGAGGGCGAACGTTACGGAGATCCCGACCGTCGCCGCGGCCCCGCCGAGGACGGGGCCGAGGAGGGCCCCCACGACCGCGGCGCTTACGAGCGTCCCGATCATCTGCCCCCGCTGCTCCTCCGGGGCTCTCGCGACGAGCCAGGTGAACGCCGAGACCCACGAGAGGGCGCTCCCGACCCCGGCCAGGAGCCTCAGGGTCACGAGGGACCACGCCGCTTCCGCGAACCCGAACAGGAGGCTCGTCGCGCTCATCAGGACGAGCCCCAACAGCGCCGTGGGCTTTACGCCGAGCCGGGCCGCGAGATAGCCTGCGGGCGCCGACCCGAGCAGGACCCCCACCCCTAATGCCCCGCTCAGGACGCCAACCGCAGATTTGGAGAGCCCGAGCTCCCCGGTGAAGTACGGCACGAGCGGGGTGAGCGCCGCGTAGAAGATGGTATCCACGAGGACCATCGCGCAGGTCAGGATCAGGAGTCGGCGCATCAGAGCATTCTATCCCCCGGATGCGACGCGGCAGCCGCTCAGGGGCCGGGAAGAGCTTTCACGGGTGCGCGCCGACACGCCTGCTAACATGGGCGCATGGCTACGAGGACGAGGACGCAGGGCTCCCCGGGACTGGTTTTTGGCTGGCTCGCCTGGAGGCGAAGGAGCAGGCCGAACAAGGTGTTGTTTCTCCTCTCGGTCTCCCTGGCGCTGTTCGTTACGGTGGTTTTTGCGTGGGCGACGCTCAACCCCGCCCCGGGGGATGGGATGCGGTACCTGCTCCTGTACTGGGTGTGGGGGTTGTGCGCCATCGCGATTCTGCTCGGCATGGCCGAATACAAGACGAGCCCTCTGCGCAAGGGCCAGGAACGGGGACAGTACTTCATTCTGCTCTACATAGGCTCGCTCCTCATCATCACGCGCGCCCTGAACTTGTTTCTGTACCACGGTGCGTAAGCTTCGCTAAGCGGGCTCGGCTGTGTCGCCCCTGGATTCTTCGGGGCGCGGCCTTTATGCTGGCGCGATGCTGAAAGCCCTTCTCTTCGATCTCGACGGTAC
This sequence comes from Rubrobacter sp., assembly GCA_016781635.1. Classification (GTDB taxonomy): domain Bacteria; phylum Actinomycetota; class Rubrobacteria; order Rubrobacterales; family Rubrobacteraceae; genus Rubrobacter_F. The sequence continues at coordinate 85 of JADDPY010000086.1, read as the reverse complement.
GCTGTCCGAGACCGACTCCGTACATCATCCGACCTGGGCGAAGCTGCTAAAACCCCACGGGTACGACGTCGACTGGGCGTTCTAC
>JADDPY010000363.1 GCA_016781635.1 Rubrobacter sp. | reverse complement strand
CGTTGAAGAAGGAGAACGGCGCCAGGTTGCGCTTCCCGTCGGCGCTTATGGTCGAGACCCAGGCTATGGGCCGCGGGTAGACCAGGCCGTTCATGAGGGCGTTCAGGTCCCGGCGTTCGAGCCCTTTCGGATCTATTATCATCTAACCTCCCGGAAACGGTTGCGGATCGAGCCCAACCCGGTGATAGTCACCTCCACGACATCGCCGTCGGCCAGAAAGCTCCCCATCGCCTCTCCGACCCCGCCCGGCGTCCCCGTGGCGATGATGTCGCCGGGCATGAGCGTGAAGATTTTGGAGAGGTCCGAGACGAGCTCGGGCACGTCGAAGACGAGGTCCGCTATCGGCGCGCGCTGGCGCTCCTCGCCGTTGACCTCGACGATCAGTTCTAGTCCTCCGGGGTAGTCGAGCTCGTCCGGAGTTACCACGGCGGGACCAAATGGCGTCGAGGCCTCCCACGTCTTCCCCGCGAACCACTGGATCGTGCGCCGCTGATAGTCGCGCATGCTGACGTCGTTCAACACGGTGAGCCCGGCGACGGCGTCCCACGTATCCTCCGGGGCAATGTCGCGGCCGCCCCGGCCGATCACCACCGCAAGCTCACCCTCGTAGTCCACACGGCCCGATGCTCCGGGCAGCGGGACCTCGGCGAACGGGTCGGTGAGTGCCCTGGGTAGCTTGGAGAAGTACGTCGGGTTGGAAGGTAACTCCCGCCCCATCTCGAGGATATGTGTCTTGTAGTTCAGACCCACACAGACCACCGCGCCAGGGTTCAGAACGGGCCGGCGGAGCGCAGACTCCTCGTACTCCTCGAAGCGATCTGATGTTAGGGCTTCCCTTGCCCTCTCCCATCCTTCTTCCCCGGCTTGCAGCAGTGCGCCAACGTCGCTAAATGGTCCATTGGGGCCTTCGATCGGCGCAACGGTACCCTCCGCAACGACAACTGCCTGCGTGCCGCCATCCTTGTCCACCGTCGCTAGTCGCACGTGACGACCCTCCTGAGATTGAGGTGCTGTGACAGTGGAGCTTGGCCCTCGTGATGCCGGCGAGTAAATGTTTGCTCGCTGTTGTGTCGATGCCCTAATATATAGTATGCTACTTGCACTCTTGTCGTGGCCTTATCCTCGTCTTGGGCTCTCGCTCAGCAAGGAGTTCGCCATCTCTCACGTGCACCGTAAAGGTCGTGAGGGTTTCGTACGGTGACTCCTCCGCTAAGACTTCACCGGTCAGGGGACAGTAGCGCCATTGGTGCCAGCGGCACGTAACCACGTCGCCATCCAGCGTTCCATCGGATAGCTTTACCCCGTAGTGCAAGCATGAGTTCTGGAAGGCGACGTATGTGCCCTCAATGTTCGCAACGACGATGGAGCGTCCTAAGTGGATCGCCTCCTTCATCGAACCAGGCGGCAATTCGTCGGCGCGACCAACCGAGATGAGTTGTTCAGCGGTACGGCGTCGACTAGTCGAGTCTTGTGTCATTCTCCCTACTCCTTGTATCGTTTCGTTCCGTAATAAAGTGCTTCTTACTCCTCAGCTACAGGAAGAGACTCGTTCCTACTACGCCGTCTCCCTATGGATGCTTCTTTCCCTACTACGGCCCGGCCCACAGACCAGGCTCCAACTGAAGCCCCTCGGTGAACTTGGTGTTCTTGTGGAATATCTCCACGACCTCTAGGGCCTCGAATATCTCCTCGTCGCTCGCTCCCAGATCCCGGAGGATCCTCTTGTGCAGGCGAACGGAGTACGGCGCGATGTTGCCGATGGCCGTCGCGAAAGCTATGTACCGCTTCTCCCCACTATCTAGTTTGCCATCGTTCATGGCGACCTTCTCGCGGGCCCACGCGCTTTCCAAGAACTTCGGGTCGTTCGCCATGATCTGGTAGTAGAGGGGAACGACCCCGAGCGCTTCCTCGAT
>JADDPY010000313.1 GCA_016781635.1 Rubrobacter sp. | reverse complement strand
GAAGAGGCGTGGCGCGTATTTCTGGATATCCTCCCGTAGTTGACTCGATACTGACCAACCGTAATTCGATAGCGGAATGGTGCGGTTATTTAACTTGCGAACTTTGTCACCTGGCAGGTAGGTGAAGAGTTTCCCATACGTTGAATGTGCCGGCTGGGCCAGCACGAGGGTCGCTTCCCAACGACCTTCCCACAATGCCTGCACGTTCGACCATGAAGTATAAAAGGTCATCCCCAACGTGTGATGTTCAATGCCGTCAGGCGAGACGACTAACTTAGCACTTCGGACCCAGGTCAGCGTCACAGCAAGATAGTAGAGCGACGCGCAGAGGAACAGTGCGACTAAGCAGAACTGGTCACGCTGGAGTGTATCCGCAGCCTGATTTATCGAGACCACGAGGTAGATCGGATACACAATCCCTGCTGCAAACACCCCGAGCGCCGCCCATAACAGCGCACGAAACCGGATCCGTGGCTCAAGTCGGTACACACGAGTTAGTTGTGATAGTGACACACCAGAGTCTTCCATACACAGAATTGTAGCGTACGTGCAAAAATAGTGACGCCGCCGAACGGTCAAACTGAGCGGCACGCCACAAGGTATGCACCGTGCTTTCCTACGCGAGAGGCGTCCTTGGAAGCGCCGATTTTCGCCACGTTCACACGTGTCCGCTCCAGTGCCTTGTTCGGCGGCACGCCGACAGTTGCTCGCGGTTTGGGTTAGCCATCGCTGTTGTGTCTATCATGTACGGCGAACGAGCAGTAACGGAAGTAAGGCTGCGTCAGATGGCGCTACTGGTACATTGATGCTACCGTCCACGACGCCTTCCGCTTGCAGATCGCCAACCTCATCGTATTCATCTTCATTGAGCCAGGCTCGCGCATCGCCTTCCGATGCAAACGGATGCCGACGCCCGTCAAGATCGAGCACCTCTACTCTTCCATCATCAAAGACTTGGAGTCGCGCCCAGCACAAATCAGGGAGCGCCGATGTGTCGAGCCACCATGTTGTCTTCATGCCTACCTCCCGGGCCGGTAGCTTCAGCAGCCCCACGGTCACCAAAAGGATTTTACCTAATTGTCAATAGGGAAACCATGACCATGGACTTTCCCGATTGAGCGAGTGTTAAGCGTAAATGGTGGGGGCTAAAAGCCGCCGAACGGCCAAATTCAGCGGCACGCAACGACGATAGCACGTCCCTTGCTACGCGAGATAGATGATTACAATCACTAATTTTCGCCACGTTCACTCGTGTCCGCTGCAATGCCGTGTTCGGCTCCACCGGAGACGACGTATGGGATAGGATACTGTCGAGTAGTTCCCACATAAACACGTTATACGGCTTCGTAAAATGTGCCTGCTGATGGATCGAACAAAATAACGTGTGGGATACGCTCCAAGACGTCGAGCACGAAGATGTAGTCATTGAAATGGTCCATCTGTGGATCGGAGTCTGCGGCGACCTCGATCCGGCGTTGACAGCGCGCAATCAGTTCACGGTCACTACGGCCGGCAGCAAACAGATCGGCCATCTCCTGCGACTCAAGGAGAACATGCGGGGCATCAGCGAGTGTTACGCGGAGTGACCAATCAGACCAAGCAAGGATAATCGTATGTGTGGTCGCGATAAGCCGAGGTTCACCATGACTCGAAACAACGGCTGTAAATCGTTGCTCAAGCGATCTGGCAACATCGTCAAGTGAGCATGAACTGTGAGGGGGCAGTAAGGCCAACGCTTGATAGGACACGTATGCCTCCTTCTGAACGTCCCTTGCCGTAGTGTACCACGCTAACTTCGCCGTGGAGGAGTAATGCATAATGAACGGTGAGCCGAACGCCTGAATTGAGCGGCGCTCTATAATGGAAGCACGAGCATTCCATGCAGTATGATCGTGAAACTGTCGTGCATTTTCGCCACGTTCACAAGCGTCC
>JADDPY010000688.1:1606-28693 GCA_016781635.1 Rubrobacter sp. | reverse complement strand
CAACGCTCGATTGTACCAATTTGCCTGAATACGCGCGACGAGGAATACCACGCGCCTTCCACAGCCTCGTGGTTCTCAGAAGGCATCCTCGACGTGACAGAGCTCGTTCAGACCTCCCCCGACCAGAACCCCCACCGCGTCAAAACGGACCTCCTCGAACTCCTCCAAGAACTCCGGCCCCTGTGCGGCCAGATACGCCTCGGCCATGCGACGAACCCGGGCCTGCTTTCCCCGGGTGATGGCCTCCAACGGATCCCCGAACCCCCTCCCCCGCCGTGCCTTGACCTCGACGAAGACGAGCACATCTTCGTGGCGCAAGATCAAATCTATCTCCCCCCGGCGGGTACGATAATTCTTCTCCAAAACCTCGTATCCTTTGCCGGCGAGGTACCGTAGCGCAAGAACCTCCCCGAGGACACCGGTCTCACGGTTGCTCAACCGGGGCGCACCCCCGCGTAGCTTAACCGGTGTACGCTGCAGGGCCCGGCCTCCCGCAGAGAGAGGCGGTGCTCCAGGGTTCCGTAGCCCCGATTGCGCTCGAAGCCATACCCCGGATGTTCGCCCGCGAGCATCCGCATCGCATGGTCGCGCAGTACCTTGGCCACGACGCTCGCCGCCGCGACCGCGGCGCTCTTGCCGTCCGCCCGCGGCATGCACTCCACCGCCGGCCCGAGCTTCAGGGTCCCGTCGGCGAGGGCGCATCCAGAGTAGGAAGACAAGTCCTTGAGGGCGAGAGAGAGCGCCTCGCGATTCGCCCGCCCGACGCCGTGATCGTCGATCCACCACGCCGGAAATGCGACTACCGAGAGGGCGCGGGCATCGGCGACGATCCGCCGAAAAAGCGCCTTCCGAGCCCCCTCGCCGAGGGCCTTGGAGTCATTGAGGCCCGCCAGTTTCTCCTGCCCCAGCACGACCGCCGCCGCGACGATAGGACCGGCGAGCGCGCCTCGTCCCGCCTCGTCGGCCCCGGCGAGTGGTCCGTGGCGGCCAGAGACGAAGGAGGCATCGAACGCGTAGAGGGCGCCGCTCGGGTCCTCCCGGCGACGCCCCCTCTTCGATTGAGACACTAGGCTGCAGGTAAGGGGCTACTTGGCCTTCTTGACGCGGGCCTTCTTACCGATCTTCTCACGGATGTAGTAAAGCTTCGCCCGGCGGACGGCGCCGCGGGAGACGACTTCTATCTTCGCTATCTTCGGCGAGTGGATCGGGAAGACGCGCTCGACGGCGACCCCGAACGAGTTTTTGCGGACCATAAAGGTCTCGTGGATACCGCCGCCCTTACGGGCGATGCATAGCCCCTCGAAGTTCTGTATGCGTTCGCGGTTCCCCTCGATGACCCTGTACTGGACCCGTACGGTGTCGCCGGCGCGGAAATCGACGTCGATGGGCGTTATCGTATCGTTTGTGATCATTGCTTTCCTTCCTTGTAAATAATATTCGGGACTTCTTGCGCGGAGAACGCTAAGTTCCCCGTCGCCCCCGCCCTGGCCCGAGCCCGCTCGCGGGACTCTCTTTCGCGCCAGGCGCGGATCTCTCGATGGTTGCCGGATAATAGCACGCCCGGCACATCCTCTCCATCCCACGCGGCGGGCCTGGTGTAGACCGGTGGCCCAATGGCGCCCTCCTCGGAGAACGACTCACCCTCCAGGCTCTCGGAGTTCCCGAGCACCCCGCTCAGGGTCCGTATGACGGCGTCCGAGAGGGCCGCAGCCACGATCTCACCCCCCGACAACACGAAAGGCCCCAACGAAACGGCCTCGGTCGCGAGGTACGCCTGCACCCGCTCGTCCATGCCGCCGTAACGACCGCATACGACGACGATGTTCCTACCGTCCTCCAGCCCCACCGCAAGCTCCCCGACGTAGCCCTGATCCAGGTTTCGGCCACCGGGCTCCGTGAGGATCACGCGCCGCCCTTCGCGAACCTCCCGCGCCGGCAGGCCGTAGACTTCCTCAAAGGCCCGCGCCACCACGTCGACCCGCACCACCATACCGGCCCCGCCGCCGAACGGCGCGTCGTCGATCCTGCCGTTCGGTGAGAAGTTACGGAGGTCAAATACCCGGAACTCTACCAGGCCCCGCTCGATGGCCCGCCCGACCACCCCGACCCGGAGCGGCGCCTCCACCGCCTCCGGGAATACGCAGAAGACGTCGATCGAACCCACCGGGGCCCTACTCCTCAATCTCCGGCCACCTCACCGACACTCGACCGCCCTCCGTATCCACCTCCGGCACGTGCTCGATCGTAAAGGGCACGTACACTTCCTCGTCTTCGCGCCCCACCACAAGAACGTCGTGCGCAGGCGTCGGGAAGACGTGGATCACGGGCCCAATGTGCTCTCCGCTCTCGGCGTCGTAAGCTTCGAGGCCGACGAGGTCTCCGACGTAAAACTCGTCTTCGTCCGGCGCATCGAGCTCCGCCCGGTCCAACACGACCTCCGCACCCCGGAGCGCCGCCGCCCCGGCCCGATTTTCGACGCCTTCGACGTCTACCAGAAACCCCTTTGGCGTCTGCCGGGACTTGAGGATACATCGTCGCACGTCACCCACGAGCGGTTGAACGCCCTCCCTAAGATGGCGCCCCGAACCCGTGGGCTTCACCCGCAGCGTACCCCTTACCCCGTGCGGTGCGGCGACGATGCCTATTACTATCGGGTCGCGTAGCTCCCTCGCAAAATCTTCGGAACGGGCCACGGCCGCTAGTCCGCAATCTCCACATTCACCCGCTTCTGCACCTTGACGGAGGCCGCCTTCATAACCGTGCGGATAGCCCTTACGATCCGCCCGCCCTTACCGATGACCTTGCCGACGTCGCCCTCGGCGACACGCAGCCTCAGGTCGACGCGTGAGTCCGTCTCCTTGCCCGTCACCTCTACCTTATCGGGCTCATCGACGAGCTGGCGGGCGAGAAAGAGAAGCAGATTCTCGAGCTGGCGCAAGGGAAAACCTCCGGGGTCCTAGAGGGCTCCGGAGATCTTCAGGAGCTTGCGGACCTGATCCGTGGGCTGAGCGCCCTTCCCGAGCCACTCCTTCGCCTTCTCCACATCGACCTTGATATCGGAGGGCTGGGTCCTCGGGTTGTACGTGCCTACCCTGTCTATAAACGCACCGTCACGCGGGCTCCTCGCGTCGGCCACCACTATCCTGTAGAAGGGGGCCTTTTTCGAGCCGTGACGAGCCAGTCTGATCTTTACCGCCATTTTCTTCTCACCTCTCGTTTATTTTGCGACTACCTGAAGGGCATCCGGGGCATGCGCTTCGGCATACCGCCCCCGGCACCGCCGCCCTTGCCCATCTGCTTCATCATCTTCTGCATCTGACCGAACTGCTTGACGAGCTTCTGCACGTCCTGCTGGGTCGCCCCCGAGCCGCGAGCTATCCTACGCGCCCGGCTCGGGTTCTGCAACAGCTTCGGGTTGCGCCTCTCGTGTGCAGTCATAGAGGTTATCATCGCCTCCACCCTGCCGAGCGCATTGTCGTCCAGATCTTCCAATTTGGCACCCTGGAGCTGCTTGCTAAGGCCCGGAATCATGCCGAGGAGGCTCGAGATCGGCCCCATCTTTTTGATCATCTGCATCTGCTTGAGGAAGTCCTCGAAGTCGAACTTCCCTGCCAAAAGCTTCTTGCTCTGGGCCTCGGCCTCCTGCTGGTCCATCTGACCTTCGGCCTTCTCGATTAGCGTGAGGACGTCGCCCATCCCGAGGATGCGCCCTGCCATGCGGTCCGGGTAGAAGTAGTCGAACTCGCTCATCTTCTCGCCCTCTGAGGCGAACTTTATCGGCCGATCCGTGACGGAGACGACGCTGAGCGCGGCACCTCCACGAGCATCGCCGTCGAGCTTCGTCAGAACCATCCCGTCGTAGTCCACGTACTCCTTGAAGACCTGGGCGATCTCGACGGCGTTCTGGCCGGTGACCACGTCGAGGACTAGCAGGACCGAGTGCGGCTTTACCGCGCCGCGGACCCGCTTGATCTCGTCCATGAGACCCTGATCCACGACCTGACGACCGGCCGTATCCACGATGACGAAATCGTAGCCGCCGTCCCGCGCCGCCTTCACGCCACGCTCGGCGATCTCCTCGGGGGTCGGCTCCGTCCCCTCCGTGTACACCTGCACGCCGAGCTCGCGCCCGATCTGCTGAAGCTGCTCTATGGCCGCGGGCCTGTACGTGTCGCAGGCGACGAGGTACGGGTTCTTCCCCTGCTTGCGCGCGAAGAGCGCGAGCTTCCCGGCCGCCGTCGTCTTCCCGTGGCCGTTGAGGCCGGCGAGCATGACGACCGTCGGGGGCCGCGAGGCGAACGAGAGCTTGCTGGAAGTGCCGCCCATGAGGTTGGCGAGCTCTTCGTTAACGATCTTGACGATCTGCTGCCCCGGGGAGAGTGCCTTCGAAACCTCCGCCCCCGTCGCCCGGTCGCGAACGTTGCCGACGAACTCCTTGACTACCCCGTAGTTTACGTCGGCCTCTAGGAGGGCCATGCGGATCTCACGGGTAACTTTCTTTACCTGGTCCTCGGTGAGGTTGCCGCCACCGCGAACCCCTTCGAGGGCCGAACCCAGCCTATCGCTTAAAGTATCGAACATACTTATAAATCTCCAAATAGTGCTTGCGCGAACTCACGGGCCTCGAACGGGTGCAGGTCGCCGATCTGCTCGCCGACCGAGATCAGCTTGATAGGCACCCCGACCTCGTTTGCGATGGCGAGCGCGATGCCGCCCTTCGCCGTCCCGTCGAGCTTGGTCAGGATTATACCGGTAACCCCGGCTACCTCGTGAAACAGCTTGGCCTGCCTGAGACCGTTTTGCCCGGTGGTCGCGTCGACCGTCAACAAAACCTCGTGCGGCGCCCCCGGCAACTGACGCTCGATAACCCGCTTGACCTTGTCGAGCTCCGCCATCAGGTTGGTCTTGGTGTGAAGCCTGCCGGCGGTGTCGATGAGTAGTACGTCCGCACCGCTTACCTTCGCCGCCTCCACCGCATCGTGGGCCACGGAAGCGGAGTCCGAGCCCCGCTCGCGCGCGATAACCTCCGCTCCGGTCCTCTCACCCCAGGACTGTAGCTGCTCGATCGCCGCCGCCCGGAACGTGTCGCCCGCCGCGAGCATGGCCTTGCCGGGGAGGAAGCTGACTAGCTTGCCGATGTTCGTGGTCTTACCCGTCCCGTTGACCCCGACCATAAGGATTACCGTCGGCTTGTACGAGATGTCGAGCTCGACGGGTTCGCCCAGGATGCGCGTGGCATGCTCGATTATGAGTTCCCGAAGCTCCTTGCCGCTAGTGATGTTCTTCTCCAGCGCCTCTTGCTCGAGCTCCGAAACGAGCTTCGCCGTCGTTGGCACCCCGACATCCGAGGTTATGAGGATCTCCTCGATCCTCTCCCAGAACTCCTCGTCCTCGGCATCCTTGAACTCCGCGACCGCCGCGTTAAGCTGCCCAACGAACGACTCCCGGCTCCTACTCAGGCCATTGCGCAGGCGTCCGAACCACCCGCGAGATTCTTCGGGCTCCTCGTACTCCGGTATGCCCTCCACGAAAGTCGGCTCCAGGTCTTCGGTCTCCCGCGCCCGCACGGGCTCGGGCTCCCTGGACTCGGGCTCGACGGTCTCCTCGACCCTCTCGACCGGAAGATCCTCGACGGGGGCCTCCACATCTTCGGTGGATTCCTCCACGATGGGTGCTTCCTCCACACCGTCCCGAGTCTCAACGGCACCGTTTGTCGGTTCAGCGGCGAGTTCTTCTACCTCCGGCGACTCCTCTTCCGGCGCCTCGACGGCTGTGGTAGAGGTCTCTTCCGGCGGTTCTTTACTCCTTCTAAAAAAGTTACGCCATGAGCGTCCCATTGCAGCTATTCATTCTCCCGTTAAACGCTTGGATACGACGACTGTGGCACCCGAGGAGTCTTGCGTAACCCCGTAAAGTACGTCGGCCGCCGCCATGGTCCGTTTCTGGTGTGTCACGAGCAAAAATTGCCCGGATTCCCTATACGAGTCTACCACAGAGAGAAATCGGGCCAGGTTGACGTCGTCGAGCGCGGCCTCCGCCTCGTCCAGCACGCAGAACGCACCCGAGCGGTCCCCGGAAGGCGTGGGACGGCTGAGGAAAATGCTGAAAAGGAAGGATAGCGCTAGCAGGGATCTCTCCCCGCCGGAAAGCACCCTGAGCGGCCTCCACCCCTTCCTGCGGAGCCGCAGCCCGACCTCGACGCCCTCCTCCGAGAGCGTGAGCTCCCCGGACGCCCCGTCCATCATGCGCGGCACGATCTCCCCGAAGGCTCGACGGACGTCCTCGAAGGTCGAGGTGAAGCGCGTCTCCATCTCACCGTCGAGCTTGCGGATCACGTGCTCCAACTCGCCGGCGGCGGCCTCCACGTCGGCGCGCTGCGCCGAAACGAATTCGTAGCGCTCGCTGAGATTCCCCTGCTGGGAGATGGCGAGCAGGTTCACATCCCCGAAGCGCTTGAGCCGGCGGGCAAGGCGGGCCCTCTCGGCGTCGGAGGGTTCGGTAAGGGCCTCGGCCTCCTCGCGCGCGACCTCTAGCGTAGCGCCCCACTCCTCGAGGATCTCCGCCGCGGCGTGGGTGGCGGCCTCCTCCGCGCGAACGAACTCCCCACGCACGGCGTCCACCTCCGAGCGTACACGGGCGAGCCCCCCGGCGAGATCCCCCGTGGTACGCGAGAGCGCCGCCCGCTCCTCGGAGACACGCGTCCGTTGCGCGGCAACCTCGGAACGAAACCGGCGGACGGCGGCGAGCTTCTCGCGCCCTGCAGCATCGAGGCGAGAACCAGCCTCGACGGCCCGGCGCGCCGTCTCCCTGCGACGTTCGGCCTGGCCGGCCGGTGCAGCTTTCTTCAACCGGCCGAGCTCCCTCGTAAGCTTGGCGCGGCGGTCGCGGGCCGCGCGAATGGCGGAACGGGATCGGGTGAGGCGACCCGCCGCCTCGCGGGTCGCGGCGTAGGCGGGGTCGACGGCTCGCAGGGCCTCGGATAGCTCCCTCCCGGCTAACTCCTCGGCCTCCCTCGCCTCGAGCAGGGCGGCTTCTGCGGCGGAGATCTCACCCTCCGTCCCTTCGAGCGCGGCCTCGGCCTCCAGGCGCAGCTTGTGCGCGCGCTCTGCCCCCTTCGCCCTCCTGTCCGCCTCGGAAGTCAACAACCGTCCGGCGCGCGCGGTCCTGGAGAGGAGGGCGCGAAGCGCCTCACCCCAGGAGCCCAGGCCATCCAGGCGACGCGAATTGGAGGAGATCTGCTCTCGCAGATCGTAGAGCTCCTCGCCCATACGGTTCTTTAACGCATCCAGACGGGCTTCTTCGCCCGCGAGGCGCGCCTCGCGAGTGAACTCGCCGTCCTCCGCGGGTCGGCTCGCGCTCGTGCGCGTAAGCCGCAGTCCCTCCCGCGTAACCGCGACATGTCCGTTGTCGGGAGCGGACAAGCCCGGCTCCACCGCTCCGTCGAGGACGTAGATTCCGGCGAGCAGGCGGGCCGCGACCTCTTCGTACGAAGGATCGAGCACCTCGACGCACTCGGCGAGGGGCTTGCCGGGGGGCGTGCCCTGCTCCGGCATCTCGCCCGCATCCAGCCGCACGACGACGCGCTCGGAGGGCCGCTCGCCGGCGAGGAACCGGATGCCCTCGCTCAAAGGCGCGAGTACCCCGCCCGCGAGATCCCCCAGCGCGGCCTCGACGGCGACCTCGTATCCAGGACGGGACCGGACGACCTCGTACAAGCGCTTCCCGTACGCGCCGTCTTCCGTGACCCTCAGCGCGCGTACCTCGGCCTCCGTCCTCCCGACGAGCGACGCCAGAACGCCCCTTCTCCTATCCGCGTCCGCCATCCGCCCGCGCAGGAGGCCCCGCAGCTCCTTGACGCGGTCCAGCACCACCGATGGGGCCGTTCGTGGTTCGGATAGCCGGGCTTCTAACGCTTCTCTGACCGCCGCGAGGCGCGCCAGGTCCTCGTCGCCGAGCGCCTCGGTCTCCCCGAGCCGACTCGCTGCCCGGTCCCGCCTCTCACACAAGGCCCTCAAGCTTGCCGCGGCCTCAACCCGTCGCGCCGTCGCCGCCGAGCCTTCCCGCCTCCCCTGGGATATCAGACCCTCCAACCTCCCGAGATCCCCCTTCGCCCGTGCGTGCTCCTCTTCAAGGCCGCCCACGCCCTCTTCCAGGCGCCCAAGCTCGGTCGACACCCGCTCGAGCTCCCCCTCGATCCTCTCGACCAGCCGGCGCCGATCGACATCGAGGTCACGGGCACCTTCCGCCCGGAAGGTCGCCCGCTCCGCCCGCGACGAGCTTATTCGCAGACGCTCCAGACCGTTCTCCAAGCCCTCGATCCTGCGCTCCACCTCCCGCAGTTCGCCCTCCAGCCTCTCCTCTTTCTCGGCGAGGCGCCACCCCTGTTCGCGAGCGGCTCCCTCCTCCTCGGCTAGCCGGGCCGCCTCGGCCTCAGCCGCCGCGAGGCGCGAACGCAAGCCGTCGAGGCCGCGCGTGGCAATCCCGTAGAGGTGCGCGAGCGAGAGTTTACGGTAGCGGGCTTCAAGCTCCCTGTACTCGCGCGCGGCGACTGCTTCTCGCTCTATATTCCGCAACTGCTCGGCTAGCTCGGCTTCGAGTGCCCGGCCGCTCTCCAGTTGGGCGGCCGTCTGGTCGAGCTTTCGGCCCGCCGCGAGCCGCCGCCGACGGAATACGCCCAAGCCCGCCGCCTCCTCCAGCGCCGTCCGGCACGCCTGAGCGCCGCCTGAAACGATCGCATCCACTGCCCCCTGGCGCAAGATGCTGTGGCGTCCGATACCGGCCTCCCCGGCGATGGCGCGCACGTCGGCCATACGCGCTCGGCCGCCGTTGATCCTGTACTCCGTGTCGCCGCCGCGCGAGATTCTGCGCGTCAGCGAAACTTCTCCGTATGGTAGCGAGACCGTCCCGTCCTCGTTATCCAAGACCAGCGTCACCTCGGCCGCCCCCGCCGCTGGCAGCGACTCCGAGCCCGAGAAGACGACGTCGTCCATGGAGCCCGCCCGCAACATACTCGGGCTACCCTCCCCGAGAGCAAAGAGGATCGCGTCGGTAATATTGCTCTTCCCCGACCCGTTGGGACCTACGATCGCTGTAATCCCCGCCGAAAGCGGCATACGCACCGGGCGGGCGAACGTCTTGAACCCCTTCACGTAAATAGCCGAGAGCATCGCCGCATTCTACGCGGCAGGGCGCCAGAAGGGAAGTCACCGAAAACCGCAGCAAAACGGCTTCCAAAGTCAGTGTTAAGGCCGACACACTTGTAAGCTTATCGGGAATCAGTAACCGTGCGACGTCTGCATCGTGGAGCGGCGGAGGGTGCTACGTTACCAAGATGCTCGGTCCCGCGGCATCTTGGTAAGCCACTCGTGGAAGAAAGAAGATCGCTTTGGGATCGGGCCGAGCACACAAGCGCCTGCATCGAGAAAGTGCGCCTCGCAATCCACGCGGAGGACGCCTTTCGGTCCTTAACCGAAGGTGGCGCAGGCGCGCTACGCCCCTACGTGTACCTCGACGGCTGAACGCGGGACGGGGCGTACGCCCAGCATCTCCAGTGCTGCGCGGGCGGCGGCCTGCTCGCTCTCCTTGATGGAACCACCCTCGCCTGAGCCCACCTCTCGGCTGTCGACCGCGACGAGGGAGATAAAGTGCGGGCGGTGCGGTGGGCCCTGTTTGGCCTTGACCCTATAGGTCGGGCGGAGGCCCTCGGCCTGCAGCGTCTCCTGCAGCAAGGTTTTCCAGTCCCGGAGCTCGTCCGTGTCGACCTCGGACGGGTTGAAGATCTCATCGACGGTCTTGTATACGAGGTCCTTGTCGATAAGGTAAGCGGCACCGATGATCGCCTCGACCGTGTCGGCGATCACGGAGTCGTTTATTACCGAACTCTCGATGTTCTCCTCCAGGCCCTCACTCCTGCCCACGGTGGCGAGAAACGACTTCCTCACGAGGTGCGCCCGGATGCGCGTGAGGTCGCCCTCCAGAAGCTCCGGGTAGCTGTGGAAGACCATCTCCGCGACGCGGCTGTTCAGCACCGAGTCGCCGAGAAACTCGAGCCGACCGTTAGAGTCGTACGGGTCGGCGACGCTCGGGTGAGTGAGCGCGCGCTGGCGGAGGGGCTCGGGGAGTACGTTGATCAAGTCTCTTAGAGACATAACCGGTCCATTTTACTCGACCTCGGTGAACGCGACGACGACGTTGTGGCCCCCGAAGCCCATCGAGTTGGAGATGGCGGCCTTGAGGTGCGGCACCTCCCGGGCCTCGTTGCGCACGTAGTCGAGCTCCATGCAGTCATCGGCGATCTCTTCGAGGTTGATCGTCGGCGGCAGAATCTTGTGCTTGAGGGCAAGGGCGCACATGATCCCCTCCGTCACCCCGACCGCACCGAAGAGGTGACCCGTCATCGACTTCGTCGCCGAGACGGCTGCGTGGGGCAGGTAACGGGAGACCGCCTTCGTCTCCGGCCCGTCGCCCGTGGGGGTAGAGGTCGCGTGCGCGTTGACGTGCCCGACGTCCTCCGGCGAGAGCCCCGCGTCCCCGAGCGCGAGCTTCATCGCCCGCTCCACCCCGCGCCCCTCGATGTCCGGCGCAGTCACGTGGTAAGCATCGGTCGAGCGGCCGTAGCCGGCGATACGCGCGATCGGCTCGGCCCCGCGGCGCTCGGCGTGCTCCACGCTCTCGAGGACCACAACCCCAGCCCCCTCGCTCATCACGAACCCGTCCCGTCCCGCGTCGAACGGCCGGCTCGCCCTGGTGGGGTCGTCGTTGCGCGTCGAGATGGCCCGTATCGCGCAGAACCCCGCCATGCTGAGAGGCGTGATCGGGGCTTCGGAGGCGCCGGCTATTACGACGTCGGCGTCACCTCGCCGGATAAGCTCCAGTCCCTCGGCGATGGCCTCCCCGCCCGTGGCGCACGCGAGGACCGGGCACTGCGTCGGCCCCGTGGCCTTGAGGGCGATCGCGAGCTGCCCGGCGGTCATGTTGGGGACCATCATGGTGATGAGGAACGGGCTGACCCGGTTGGGGCCCTTCTCGTTCAGGATCTTGTACTCACGCTCCCAGGTCGCGAGCCCGCCGATGCCGCTACCCATGATGATCGCCACCCGCTCGGGCGTCTTCTGGAGCGTCTCCGAGAGCCCGGCGTCCTCGGCCGCCTGGAGGCCAGCCGCTACCCCGAGCTGGGCGAAGCGGTCCATCCTGCGGGCATCCTTTTTCCCCATAAAGTCGACGGGGTCGAAGTCGGAGCACTCACCGGCGATGTGCGACGGGTACGGCGCGGAATCGAAGAGGGTTAGCGGTCCGATCCCGCTCTTGCCGTGCAGCGCGGCGTCCCAGAAGTTCTCCGTGCCGACCCCGAGAGGCGTCACCGCCCCGGTGCCTGTCACGTAAGCGAAACCCTTACCCGGGTTGCCGTTGGACGAGCCCTCGGTCACGCTGCCTGGTGCTCCGTGACATACTCCACGGCCTGCTCGACCGTAGTGATCTTCTCGGCCTCTTCGTCCGGGATCTCCATCCCGAACTGCTCCTCGAGCTCCATGATGAGCTCGACCAGGTCCAGCGAGTCGGCCTCGAGATCCTCCCTGAACGACGCCTCGGGCGTTACGTCGCCCTCGTCGACGTCGAGCCTGTCAGCGGTGATTTCCTTGATTTTCTCCAGGATCTCGTCCCGTCCCATAACTATCCTCCTCATACGGTATTTAACTCTCGAACGCGTTCCATAACGGACGCACCCGCCCAAAAGGTAGCGCGTAGTGTAACCTAAATCGCCCCCACAAAGAAATGGCCAGGAGGCCGTCTCCTTTGCTCACCGACCGGCGGACACTCGGCGTGGTCCACGATGGTGCTAACGGCATGGGAAGTTATCATTGCATTACCATCCCGCCATCGACCGCCAGGGTCTGCCCCGTAACATAGGCGGCCCCTTCGCCGGCCAGGAAGGCGACTACCTCAGCGACCTCCTCGGGCTCGCCGAGGCGCCCGATAGGCACCTGCCCGAGAACGCGCTCCGTGATCTCCTCCGGCAGCCCGGCCGTTAGCTCCGTCTTTATGTACCCCGGCGCGACCGTGTTCGCCGTAATCCCCCTGTTGCCGACCTCCCGGGCAATGCTCTTCGTGAACCCGATAATCCCGGCTTTCGAGGCAGCGTAGTTTGCCTGTCCCGCGTTTCCGATCAAGCCTACTACCGACGAGACGCTGATTATCCTGCCCCACCGTGCCCGAACCATCCCCCTCAAGACCGCCCGCGTACACAGGTACGTCCCCTTGAGGTTCGTCGCTATGACCTCGTCAAACTGCGCGTCCTTCATGCGCATCATGATGTTGTCCCGCGTCGTCCCGGCGTTGTTGACGAGGATCTCGACCGGCCCGAACGCCTCGCTGACACCCTTGATGAGCGCCGCAACGTCGTCGGACGAAGCGACGTCGCTCTTGAAGAGCTCGCACTCCGCCCCGGCCTCTCGCACGAGCCTGGCGGTCTCCTCCGCCGCCTCATCGTTCGTCCTGTAGGAGACGGCGACCTTCGTGCCGCTCTCCGCAAGCCTCACGGCGATGGCGCGGCCTATCCCCCGGCCGCCACCGGTAACGAGCGCGACGCGTCCCTCCATCTACTCCCCCTCTACCTTGTCGGCGAACGCAAACATAAGCTCAGCCTCGCAGACGCGCTCCCCGTTCACCGTCGCCGAGCCTTTGCCCCGACCCACCCTGCCCTTGAGGCGTGAGATCTCGACCTCCATCCGCAGCACGTCGCCCGGAATGACTTGTCGCCTGAACCGCACCCCGTCTATCCCTGCAAAGAGCGCGAGCTTCCCCTGGAACTCCTCCAGCGTCATCACCCCGACCGCACCGACCTGCGCCAGCGCCTCCACGATCAAAACGCCTGGCATGACCGGGTAGTCCGGGAAGTGGCCCTGGAAGAATGGCTCGTTCTGGGTGACGTTTTTGATCCCAACCGCCCGTACCCCCGGCTCGACCTCCTCGACCCTGTCCACGAGAAGGAACGGATACCGGTGCGGGATGAGCTCTCGTATGGCGGCCGGGCCGATCGGCAGCTCCAGGGCCTTCAAGAAAGCACCTCTTTCGCCGCACACCCGGTTATTTCTACGTCCTTGAAGTCCCGCAGCATCCTCACCAGCGTCCCCCCTCCGGCCTCAACGATCTCCTCGACCCCAAGAGCCGCGAACCTCTCCACCACCGCGATCCACCTCACCGGAGAGAGCATCTGGTCTCGCAGCGCAAGCCGCACGTCGTCGGCCTTCGCGAGGATCGCACCATCCACGCCGCTAACCATCGGCACCCCAGGGTCCTGTATCTCAGCCTCATCCAGCAGATCCTCCATCGCCAGCGATGCCGTGAGCATCAGCGGCGAGTGGAATGCCCCCGCGACATCTAGCTTCCTCTTCTTCCCCCCGAGACGTCCCGCGAGCGCCTCTAGCGCCTCCTCCTCGCCGGAGATGACGGTCTGGCGCGGTGTATTGAAGTTCGCCGCCACCACTATCCCCTCCGCCTCCGGGAACCCTTGAACAGCGTCGGCGACCTCCCGAGGTTCCGCCCCGATGACCGCCGTCATCCCCCCCGGGTTCTGGCGTGAAGCTTCTACCATCAGCCGGTCGCGCTCGGCCACGAGACTCGCCGCCTCCTCCAGCGTTAGTGCCCCCGCCGCGTGCGCCGCCGCGTACTCGCCGAGAGAATGCCCCGCCACCACGTCTGGCTCGACGCCCCGCTCTCTGAGTGCTCGGAGGGTCTCCACGGAGCTCGCAAAGACGGAGAGCTGGTAGGGAACCTCGCCCCCTCCGGTGAGGGCGCTGACTACCTGCCCGACCTCACCCGATACCTCGCCCCCCGCCGTCCCCTGGCCCGGGAAAACCACGGCCAAACGCAACGCCAAACCGCCCCTCCTCATCCTTTTGTCGCCGTTAGATCTTGTACAGGTTCGCGGCCCACGTGAGCCCGAACCCGAAGCCCACCGTCACCACGTAACGCCCCTTCTCGAACCCGTCGTAGATATCCGGGTAGGAGATCGGGATGCTCGCCGCCGACGTGTTGCCAAACCTGTCGAGGTTCACCACGATCCTCTCCTCAGGTACCGACATCTTGCGCGCCGCCGCATGTATTATGCGGGCGTTGGCCTGGTGTGGGATTACGTACTGGACCTCGTCGGGGTCTACGCCGTTGCGGGAGAGGAGCTTTTCGACCATTTCGGGCAGTATCCTCACGGCGAACTTGAAAACCTCGCGGCCGTTCTGGTAGAGCTTTTCCTCGTCGCTCGGGTGCCCCGCGCGGCCCATCGGGGCCATTCGGCCGTCGGCGCCCAGGATATGGTCCACGAAACCGGACTCGCCACTCCCACGGTCCAGGACGACAGCGCCTGCGCCGTCGGCGAAGATTACGGCGGTGGAGCGGTCCGTTCCGTCGACTATCCTGGTCATGGCATCCGCGCCTATGAGGAGCACGCGACGGGCTATGCCGCTTTGGAGCATCGAGCCCGCCACGCTCGCGGCGTATGCGTAGCCGGAGCAGGCAGCGGCGACGTCCATCGCGCCGGCTCCGGGCGCGCCGATCGCCTCCCCGACGAGGCAAGCCACGCTCGGCATCGACTCGGGGCCCGTGGAGGTGGCGCAGATTATAAGATCGACCGTCTCGCCCGCGACCCCGGCGTGCTCCAGCGCCCTCTTCGAGGCGTCGGTCGCAAGCGTCGCGCAGTCCTCGCCCTCGGCGACGAAATGGCGCTCTTTGATGCCCGTGCGCTCCGTGATCCAGGCGTCGTTCGTGTCCATGACCTTGGAGAGGTCGTCGTTGGTGACGGTCCGGCCGCCAAGGGCGCGTCCGACGCCCACGATCTTGCCGACGGGCTGGTTCATGAGGCCTCCCCGATGCTCCGGCGCCCGGCGACGAGCGCCTCTTCGGACTCCCGGACGAGACCGGAGCCCGCGCGCGCAATCCCCATGATGGCATTCTCTACTCCGCGGGCCCGGGAGTTGCCGTGGCCGACCACGACCGAACCCCGAATACCAATCAGGAAAGCCCCTCCGTAGCTTTCGGGATCCACCCGGTCACGAACCGCGACGAGTGAGGGACGGAGTGCGGCGGCGGCGAGCTTGTTGACCATGTTCTTCGTCATCGCCTCGCGGACCATGCCGAGAATCTCACGGGCGACCCCCTCGGCCGTCTTTAACATTACGTTGCCGGTGAACCCGTCCGTCACCAACACGTCCGCAGCCCCACTTCCGACGTCTCGCCCCTCGACGTTCCCGACAAAGTGCACCCCTTCGGCAGCCGCAAGCAGAGCATGAGACTCCTTGGCGAGATCATCGCCCTTGCCGGGCTCCTCACCGACGTTGACGAGGCCCACCCTGGGCTCCCCGTCGAGGCGCAGGTATCTCTTCGCAAACACGCTGCCAAGGATAGCGAAATTCAGTAGATCTTGCGGACGGCAAGCAACCGTCGCCCCCACATCGAGCAGCAGCACCGGATTATCGAACGGGAGCATCCTAGCGAGAGCGGGCCTCCGGCATCCTTTGACACGTCCGATGCCGAGCAGAGCGGCCGCGACGGAGGCGCCGGTGTTGCCGGCCGAGAAGAAGGCTTCGGCATCGCCCCGCCGCACCATCTCGGCCGCGACCGCGACGCTGGAATCTGGCCGAGCGCGCAGGGCCGCCGCCGGATCTTCGCTCATACCCACGACGCCCCGGGCGTCCTTGAAGTAGACGTTGCCTGGGGCAGCGGACGCGAGGGGACGAATGGAGCTCTCGTCCCCTACGAGGACCACCTCGTCCTCGGGTAGTTTCTTGGCGGCGGCCAATGCGCCGGAGACTATCTCCCCCGGCGCTTTGTCACCCCCGAGGGCGTCCACGGCTATACGCAAGACGTCGGCCTTTCGGACCCTTCGGGGGGTGAAATCCTGGTTACTCGGTCACCTCGACGGCGACGGCGTTGCGGCCCTTGTAGAAGCCACAGTTGCGGCAGACGCGGTGCGGAAGGTGCAACTCGCCGCAGTTCGGGCAGGTTACGAGGTTCGGCGCCGTAATAGCGTGATGTGCCCTGCGCTGATCCCTGCGCGCCTGCGATGTCTTCTTCTTCGGTACGGCCATAAGAAATCCTCCTGTCGGTGTTAGTTAGTTATCTAGAAGCCCGAGGCGAAAAGGTCGCCGAGGCCCCGCCAGCGCGGGTCGATCTCGTCCCCCTCGGGCTCGGGGCTCACTGGCTTGGTGCCCGGGCGGAAAACCTGTATGGGCAACTCGCTCGGGATAGCTTCCCTGGCGTAGCTCACCACGTCAAACTCCCAGTCCTCTACGTACAACTCCCGGTCGTTCGGCCCCGAGAGAAACTCGGAGTCGCCGAACGAGAGCGCGACCTCCGTGGGCTCCAACGTCCTATCGCAAGTGGTCGAGATCCGGCAAATAACCTCGAGGCCGAGGTGCAGACCCTCCGCGAGTTGCGTAACCACAACCCTGGCTTCCGCCGACTCGACCTCGTGGTGACGGCCGTAGAGTTCGAAGGGCGACAACTCGAAGGAGCGGGAACGCTCCCACGAGTCGCCTATATCCATACCGGGACGCTTTAATTTAATACGATCGTTCATAAGCTTATTTTACTACGTCGGAGTTTGACCCTACTCGTCCGGGACACCCTGGAGCTTCGAACGGCCCCGTTGGACGGCCTCGAGGAGTCGAGAGAGGTTATCTTCGAGGTTCGCGAGGACCTCGTCGGCGTAGTCCTCGGCCCCCAGGCGGATCTCACGCTCGCGTCGGCGGGAGTCTTCGAGGATCTCGGAGCCCCGCTTCTCGGCGCGCTTGAGCACCTCTTCTTCGGAGGTAATCTTCTCGGCCTCTTCCTGCGCGCCGCGGATGATTCGGTCGCTCTCACTGCGGGCCTCGTCGAGCATCGCCTGGCGTTCTTTGACGATCCACCGCGCCTGCTTGAGCTCCTCGGGGATGGTCTGGCGCATCTGATCTATGACGTCGAACGCGGCGTCGCGGTCGATCATTGCCGTGTTGCCGAAGCCAGGGAAGCTCCGCGCTTCCTCCACCAACTCCTCAAGCCTGTCTATCAGCACCAAAACATCCATTATTTCATTCTACCCTTTATCTTCCGTCGCTGCCCGGCCGCTCCATAGGCTCGTAGTAAGAGCTCTGCACGGTCTCCAGAATGTTCTCGGGCACGAGCCCTTTGACGCTCCCGCCGAGGGAAGCGATCTCCCGCACCGCGCTCGACGACAGGAAGCTGTGCTCCGCCGCCGCCATGATAAAAACGGTCTCGAAATCCGAGTAAAGCGTCCGGTTGAGCTGCGCCTGCTGAAACTCGGCCTCAAAGTCCGAGCCGGCCCGAAGCCCCTTCACCACCACGCGCGCGCCCTGTTCCCGCGCGAAGTTTACGAGAAGGCCTTCCATGATCTCCACGGAGACGTTATCGAGAGGCTTGGTGACCTTCTCGATCAGCCGCGCCCTGTCGTCCGCCGGCAGCTTCGAAGTCTTCTTGCGCGTGTTGTGCCCAACGGCGACTACGACATGGTCGAAGAGGGCAGAGGCGCGGCGGATGACGTCGAGGTGCCCGCTGGTGACGGGGTCGAAGCTGCCGGGGCAAATGGCTACGTTCATAGTTGGCACGGACCCTTCAAAGATCGTCACGACCGTCCCGCCGTAGCGGCGACTCACCACTTTCGCGCTCGGTATTTGCTCGGCTACGAGAGAATCTCCGCTCTCGACCACGATGCGCCCACCGGGCGCGAGAAGTTTCATAAGCAGCGGCAAGACCTCCCCGATCTCGCTCTGTGCGATTCTATAGGGAGGATCCGCGAAGATCAAATGGTACTCTCGCCCCTCACGCACAAGCCTCTCGACCTCCCCACGGACGTCTCCCCGGATGATCTCCGCCCTTCTCTCGAAGCGGGCCCGTCCGAGGTTCTCCAGTATGACGGCCGCCGTCCGCCCGCTCTTCTCGATGAAGGTCGCCCCGTCGCAGCCGCGGCTCAGGGCTTCTATGCCCAGGGCACCCGTGCCCGCGTACAGGTCGAGCACCTCACCTCCGTCGAAAAACTGGCCGAGGGAATTGAAGAGCGCCTCCCGAACCCTGTCGGTGGTCGGCCGCACCCCCTCGGGCACGGGGGCGAGCCGTATGCCCCGCGCCTCCCCCGCGACGATCCTCAAGGTCGCCCTCCCGGTGCGGGCCATCGTTCGCATGCCCACACCGTCCGTTCCCGGGTCCTCCCTCGGCTTCGATCCCGTTTCGGCGACATCCGCGGTCCGCTACGTCTAGCGGTCTCAGCCAACGAGTATCCGCCAGATCCCGACGATACCGAGCAGGACGATGGCGCCGCGTAACACGGTAGCTGGCAGACGCCGACCGACGCTCGCCCCGACGAACCCGCCCACGAGCGAGCCCGCGGCGATCAGACCGGCCGCCGTCCAGCTTATGCGATCGTACGCGACGATGGCGTATGTGGAGGCGGCGACGGTGTTGACGGCCAGCGACAACAGGTTCTTGAGCGCGTTCAGACGCTGTAGCGTCTCGGGGATGAGGGCGCCAAGCGCCCCCACAAGCAACACCCCCTGCGCCGCGGCGAAGTAACCGCCGTAGCACCCGATCAGATAGGTGACGCTAAAGGTGGCGACCTCCCGTCCGGACCGCCGGCCGCGCTTGTGCTCCCCCTCGACACCGTGCTCGCGGCGCCGGGCGAGGGCCCGCTGGATGCGCGTCTGGGTCACAACCAGCACCAGAGCGAGGACCAGCAGCACGGGGACAACCGCCTCGAAAGTCTCGGCGGGTAGGTGCAAGAGAAGCCAGGCGCCCGTGAGAGCACCCAGGAGCGATGCAGGCAAGAGCCGTAGCACTCGCCCCTTTTGCCCCGCAAGCTCCCTGCGGTAACCCCAGGTACCGGAGACGCTGCCGGGGACCAGGCCTATGGCGTTGCTCATCGTCGCGGTGACCGGCGGGAAGCCCAGTGAGAGCAGGATGGGGAACGTGATCAGGGTGCCAGAACCGACGACGGCGTTGATGGCGCCTGCCGCGGCACCGGCCAGCAGAACCGCGACGATCTCGAAGAATTCCATCAGAAGCCTCCTTCAGACAACTTATCTCGTGGCCCGAAGGCTACAAGCCCTTCCCGGACGCCCCCCCGCAACCCGTATAGCCGGGAGTGAGGGCTACTCTTTGAACAGCCAGTCCACGTCCTCGCCCAACAGGTCGCGGACCTCGCGTTTGAGCGGCCGGTGGTGAGGCTTGCGGAGCGTCGGGTCTTCGGCGACGAGCGCGAAGGCCTCGCGGCGGGCCTCGACGAGGATGTCGATGTCGCGGAGGAGCTTAGCGATCTTGAGGTCCGGCATCCCGCTCTGGCGGGCCCCGAAGAGGGTCCCCTCGCCCCTGATCGCGAGGTCCACCTCGGAGAGCTTGAAGCCGTCCTGGTGGTCGCAGAGGGCGTCGAGGCGTTTCTGCGAGTCGTCGGTCTTCGGGTCCGCGACGAGAAAGCACTTCGGGGGGTGCAGGCCACGGCAGACGCGGCCCCGAAGCTGGTGAAGCTGGGAGAGGCCGAAGCGCTCGGCGCCCTCGATGATAATCGCGCTCGCGTTCGGTACATCCACCCCGACCTCGACGACGACGGTGGCGACGAGCACCTCGATCTCCCGGGAACGGAACGCCGCCATCACCTCGCGCTTCTCCTGGGCTTTCATCCTCCCGTGCAGCAGGCCGACGCGCCGCTCCGGGAAGATCTCGGCGACGAGCTCGTCGTACAGATCCTCGGCCGCCCGGACGTCCTCCAGAGCTTCCGACTCCTCAACGAGCGGGCATATGACGTACGCCTGCCGCCCGGCCTCCAACTCCTCCGCGATGCTCTCGTAAGCCTCGTAGCGCTCCGCGACCGAGATGGCCCGGGTGGCGACGGGCTTCCTGCCCGGGGGCAGCTCGTCCAGTATCGAGACCTCGAGGTCTCCGTAGAGCGTGAGTGAGAGGGTTCTGGGTATGGGCGTCGCCGTCATTATGAGCGTGTCCGGCGTGACCCCCTTCTCCTTGAACTCCGTCCGCTGGCCCACCCCGAAGCGGTGCTGCTCGTCGACGACGACGAGCGAGAGGTTCTGGAAATCCACGCCCTTCTGGATGAGGGCGTGCGTACCCACGATGACGTGGGCCTCGCCGCTCGCCACCGCTTCCAGCGCGGCGCGGCGCTCGGTCGCGCCCTGGGAGCCCGTCAGGAGGACCACGTTCACGGGCAGATCCTTGAGGGACGCGGAGATGGAGAGGTAGTGCTGCTCGGCGAGTACTTCGGTTGGGGCCATGATAGCGCCCTGCCCCCCGGACTCGACCGCCGAGAGGAGCCCCGCGACGGCGACGACGGTCTTGCCGCTCCCGACATCGCCCTGGAGGAGCCGGCGCATCGGCTTCTCCGAGCGCATGCCCTCCAAAACCTCCCCGATCACACGCTCCTGCGCTCCCGTGAGCCCGAATGGCAACGCCTTGAGGAAGGGGTTCAGGAGGTGACCGTCGCCCCGATGCCGGCGCCCCGTCTCCGTCTTCTCGAGGCGGACCTTCCGGGCGGCGAGGCCGGTCTGGATGAGAAAGAGCTCGTGGAAGACGAGCCTGCGCGTCGCCTCCTTGAGACCGTCCCTGTCCATGGGGAAGTGGATCTCGTGTATCGCGTCGTGCAAGCTGGGGAGCCGGTGCCGGGCGAGTATCTCCGCCGGCAGGGGATCCAGTATTCGTCCGGCCCGGTCGAGGGCGCGGTGGATGAGCGTGCGTGCCCTGCGCGCGTTGATGGCCTTGTTCGCCGGGTAGACCGGAACGAACCTTCCGGCATGAGCGGACTCCCCGAGGGTCGCCGGATCGTCGACGACCTCGATGCTCTTGGTAGCGAGCTGCAGCCCGTACTTGCGCTGCACCTCGCCGGAGGCCACGACCCACGTATCGGGGACGAGCTGGTTCAGGAGCCAGCCGCGTCCCCAGACGGTCGCCGGCATGTACCCGGTACCGTCGTAGAGCTGCGCCGAGAGGCCCGGCGCCCGTCCCCGCACGGGACGCCCCACGGGTTTTACGTTCACGACCCTCGCCACGATCGTCGCCTTCTCCCCAACGCGCAGGTCGGAGATCGCCTTGACGTTCGAAAGGTCCTCGTGGCGAGAGGGGTAGTGGGAGACGAGGTCGGCCAGCGTCGTCACACCGAGGTCCTTCAGCGCCGCCGCGATCCGCGGACCGACGCCGGGGAGCTCGGTGACGGGCCGCCCCCTCAACTCCGGCAGCATGGTCCTCGCGGGGAGGCGAGGAGCATGAACCGCCTCCCGGACTGCCCCTTGGGGGGCCTCGTTATAGGTAGGCCACGCCATAGGCACCGGGCCCCACGTGGGACCCGACGACGCCCCCGATCTCCGCGACGAATCGACCACTAGTCCCGAGCTCTCTCCTGAGGTCGGAGAGCGCGTCGTAAGCGTTCACCTGACCGTAGGCGATCTGGCTCCCCGACTCGATCAACGGCTTGACCTCGTCCACGATCGAAGCCATCTGGCGTTTGCGGCCCCGCGCCCGCTTGTGCGGCACGACCTCCCCATCCTCCAGCCGCAGAACCGGACGAATATCCAGGGCCGTCCCAAGGAGACGTTGGGCCTTGCCTATACGCCCGCTCTTCTCCAGGTACTCCAGGGTGCCGACGGCAAAGAACATCCCGCACCGGCGGACTGCCCCCTCGGCGGCCCTCTTTACCTCCTCGAAACTGCCGCCTTCATCCGCAACCCTGAGGACTTCCAGCAGGATCAGCCCGGATCCCATCTCGGCGCTCTTGGTGTCGATCACCTCCACCGACCGGTCGACCATCCCCGCAGCCGAGAGCGCCGACTCGTACGTCCCGCTGAGCTTGCTCGATAGCGTCAGGACGAGCACGTCGTCGTAGGCATCCAGAGATTCGTATGCCTCGACGAACGCCCCGGTCGGCGGCTGGGAGGTGGTCGGGAAACGGGAAGAGGTCTTGAGCTTCTCGTAGAACTCGGCGTTCGAGAGGTCCACCTTGTCGGTGTAGGTCTCGTCCGGGCCGAAGCCGAACGTCAGCGGGACCACCAGCAGGTCCGGCCGCTCCTGCACCCCCTCCGGGAGGGTCGTCGTCGAGTCCGTGACGATCGCCATCGTCATTACTCGGCCACCAGCTGCAAGGGATAGAGGGGTTGCCCCCCGTCCTTGACCTCGACCTCGATGGCCCCGTCCAGGTTCCTTATCTTCTCGGCTACCCCCTTCGCGGAGCCCTCGTCCATCCCGTACCCTCGTAGCAGCGTGACGACGTCCGCCCCCTCCTCCAGCATCTTCTCCACGAGGCGTATAGCCGCGTCCTCGACCCCCTGCTCGACCGCGACGATCTCACCGTCGAGAAGCCCGATGTAAGCGCCCTCGGGCACCTCGCGACCCTCGACGCGCGCCTCGCGGACGGCCCGGGTGACCTCGCCACAGCGCAAACCGGAGACGATCTCACGCATCTCGTCCACGACCTCCTCCGGTTCCCCTTCGGAGTCGTAGCCGACCATCGCCGCGAGACCCCCCGCGATCGTCTGCGTCGCGACGATCCTGACCTCGACTTCCACGAGGCTCGCGACCTGCTCCGCGGTCGGGACGACGTTCTTGTTGTTCGGCAGCAGGATCACGGTTCGGGCACCCGCCTTGGCGACGGCCCGGACGAAGTCCTCCGTGCTCGGGTTGGCGCCCTGCCCCCCCTCGACAACCACTGCCCCCATGGACTCGAAGAACGAGCGGTTCCCCGCCCCCCGGCTCGCCACGACGACCCCGAGATCGACCGTGGGCGCCTCCCGGGCCTCGTGCTCTACCCGGGCCCTAGTCTGGGCCTCCATGTCCTCCACCTTGACCCCGGAGAGACGGCCGAAGCCGCCGGCGTAAGAGATGGCGCCACCGGGGTCCTGGGTGTGGAGGTGGACCTTTACCAGGTCGTCGTCCGGGATCACGAGTACGCTCTTGCCGACCTCGTGGATCCAGGCCCCGAACTCCTCGGCATCGCCGTAGAAACCGTTGACGACGAACTCGGTGCAGTAGCCCCACGCCTCCTCGGCAGAGTGCTCGACGGTGTTCTTGAGTAGCCCCTCGTTTGGGACCGCCTCGTCGTCGTCCCCGTCGATAACCAACTCCTCCCCCGCCAGCGAGGCGCGCAACGCGTCCAGGATCACCGCAACCCCGTAGCCGCCGGCGTCCACCACCCCGGCCTCCCTCAGAACCCTCAGAAGCTCCGGCGTCCTCCGAACCGACTCGTGCGCCGCGCGAGCGGCCTCCCGTAGCACCTCCACGGGATCGCTCTTCCCGCCTTCGACGAGGGCCTGGGCCGCCGCCGCCGCGTCCTTGACGACCGAGAGCATCGTCCCCTCGACGGGCTCGCGCACCGCGGAGTACGCCCGCTCCTTCGCGCCTCCGAGTGCCTCGGCAAGGGCCTTCGCATCGAGAGAATGCGCATGCCCCAGCTTCTCGCATGCCCCGCGCAGAATCTGAGAGAGGATGACGCCCGAGTTACCCCTCGCCCCCATGAGGGCGGCCCGGGAGACGGCCTTGGCCGCGGCCTCCCCCCGCAAGTCCGGCGAGGCCGAGACCGCCTCCATCACGGAGCGGAGCGTGAGGAGCATGTTGGTCCCCGTATCCCCGTCCGGTACGGGGTAGACGTTCAGGGCGTCAATCTTCGCCGCCCGAGCCTTGAGGGCGGCATAGGCGGCCCCCACGACGACCTTTAACTCCGACGTAGGCAGTACCCCATCTTCGCGATGCTCGGCCGTGCGGCTCATCAACCTTCCTCTTCCCCATCTTATGGCCCGTGCGGGCCTCTGCGTGTTAGGTGTTGCCCGATGGAAACTGGTGTACAATCTTCGCCCGGAGCCTATCGAGGTCGTGCGCCACGAGCCACCACCTGGGGCCCCATCCGATACGGCCGGTATCCTAGCACAGGAGAATTCTCGTGGCGAAAGTCTGTTATTCCTGCAATAAGGGCCCTAACTTCGGTAACGCCCGGAGCCACTCCCTGCGCGCCACCCGGCGTCGCTGGAACCCGAACCTGCAGAAGATCCGCATCCAGGAAGGCACCTCCGTCAGGCGCGAGTACGTCTGCACCTCCTGCTTGAAAGCGTTCAAGGTCCAGAAGGCCGCCCCAAGCGTCCGCTATACCGAGGGCGCAACGGCTTAAACGAACCTTCGTTTCCACAACCCGGAGCCCCGGACCTCTTCTGGAGGCCCGGGGCTCTTCTCTTTCAATACCTTTCAGACCATCCCTACCTCCGAGGAGGCGGGTGACGCGTCGATATGCTCCAGGAGAGAGGCCATTTCGATGGCGGTGACGGCTGCCCCGAAGCCGTGGTTGCCGGCCTTGGTTCCGGCGCGCTCGATGGCCTGCTCTATGTTCTCCGTCGTCAGGACGCCGAAAACTATAGGCACGTTGGTTTCCAGGGCGACGGAGGAGATGCCGGCGGAGACGCCCCCCGCGACGTAGTCGAAGTGGGCGGTGGCACCCCGGATCACCGCTCCAAGGGTTATGACCGCGTCATAGCGCCCCGAGAGAGCGAAGCGCTTCGCCGCGAGCGGGACCTCATAGGCCCCGGGGACCCACGCCACGTCGACGGAGGCGAGGTCGCCCCCGTGACGCTTGATGGCGTCGAGGGCGCCGTCGAGTAATGCCTTGACTATGAAGTCGTTGAAGCGGGAGGCGACGATCGCAAAGCGCCGCCCCGCCGCGTCGAGTTGACCTTCCATGACGGTCGGCTCGCTCAAGCCAGGCTCCTAGCTGTTGTCGAAGACGTGGTTGAGCTTCTCCTTCTTCGTCTGGAGATAGCGGTCGTTCTCGCCGTTGGGCTTGATCTCCAGCGGCACCCTCTCGGTGATCTCCAGCCCGAAGCCCCCGAGCCCTACCACCTTGGTGAGGTTGTTGGTCATCAGGCGTATGCGCGAGAGATCCAGGTCCTTCAAAATCTGGGCGCCGAGACCGTAGTCCCTGAGGTCGGGGGCGAAGCCGAGCTCCTGGTTCGCCTCCACCGTGTCGAGGCCCTTGTCTTGAAGGTGATAAGCCCTCATCTTGTTGAGCAAGCCGATGCCGCGACCCTCCTGCTGCATGTACACGAGGACGCCCTCGCCCTCCTTGGCGATCTGGGACATCGCGGTCTCGAGCTGCTCTCCGCAGTCGCAGCGCAAGCTGTGCAGAGCGTCGCCGGTCAGGCAGGCGGAATGGACGCGCACGAGGACATCTTCTTTGCCCTCGGGCTCGCCCATGACGAGCGCGAGATGCGTCAAATCGTCCACGTCGTTCTCGTAGGCGCGCAGGCGGAACTCGCCGTGGTCGGTGGGCAGGCGAGCCTCCACGGCGAACTTCACGTGGCGCTCGTAGCGGCGACGGTACTCGATAATCTGGGCGGTCGTCACGAGCTTGACGCCGTGCTCCTCGGAGAACTTCTCGAGGTCCGGGACGCGAGCCATCGTCCCGTCTTCGTTCATAATCTCGCAGATCACGCCGGCAGGCGTCATGCCCGCGAGGCGCGCAAGATCCACCGCCGCCTCCGTCTGGCCGGCACGCTGCAAGACGCCGCCGGGACGGGCGCGCAACGGGAAGATGTGTCCCGGCATGACGAGGTCGTCGGGGCCGGTGGCAGGGTCGACGGCGACGCGGCAGGTGTGGGCACGGTCGGCGGTCGAGATGCCGGTCGTGATGCCGTCCTTCGCCTCGATGGAGGCCGTGAAGGCCGTGTTCATGCGCGAGGAGTTGTGGGTGGCCATGTCCGGGATCTCGAGCTTGTCGACGATCTCCCCGGCCATCGGCAGGCAGATGAGCCCCCGACCGTACGTCGCCATGAAGTTTATGTCGTCGGCGGTGACGAGCTCGGCGGCCATCGTCAGGTCGCCCTCGTTCTCGCGGTCCTCGTCGTCTATGACGATAACCATCTTTCCGGCCCTGATGTCCTCCAGGACCTCATCTATCGGACTAAACGGCATCTTCTCTCCTCTCGAATATTTGCGAAATACTGCCGTGCGCGCCGCTCCCCAACCGGGGCCCGAGGAGCCGCTCCACGTACTTTCCTATAACGTCCGCCTCCAGGTTCACCCGGTCACCAGGGGCGAGCCCCTCGAGGTTCGTCGCCTCCTTCGTTTGCGGCAGGATAGAGACGGTAAAAGACCTCTCCCGGACGGAAACAAGAGTAAGGCTGATCCCATCAACGCACACGCTCCCCTTCTCGACGGCATATCTGAGGACGCTCTCCGGGGCCGAGAACTCCCAAATCTCCGCGTCTCCCTCGGGTGTGACGCGCAAAACCTCTCCCACGCCGTCCACGTGCCCCTGCACGATGTGCCCCCCAAACCTCTTCTCGGGGGTCATGGCGCGTTCGAGGTTGACCGTGTCGCCCTCGTCGAGCCCCCCGAGCGCCGTCCGCCTTAGCGTCTCCTGCATCGCGTAGAAGACGAGCTTCTCGCCGTGCATCTCGTTGACGGTCAGGCAGGTGCCGTTTACGGACACGGAGTCCCCAATCTCCGCTCCTTCGGAGACCCCGCCCGCTTCTACCTCGATCCGCGCCATCCCGCCTCCGCCGAGGGAGGCGATCCGTCCCGTCCCTTCGACCAACCCCGTGAACATGTTAGATCTCCTCCGTTCTCGCCGGGTAGAGCGTCAACGCGACGTCCTCCCCGAACATCTCGACCCCTTCGACCCGGAACCCCGGCGCACCTCCGACTGCATCAACCACAAGCGATCCCATAAGCGGCGCCCCCCCGGCCCCCAGAAGCTTCGGCGCGTAAAACAACGTCATCTTGTTGGCGAGGCCCTCGCGGACGAACCGCCCGACCGTCTCCCCGCCACCCTCGACGAGCACCCCGCGAATCCCGCGCCGCCCGAGCTCGTCCAGTACATAACCGAGGTCCATCTCACCGCCCGGACCCGCAAGGGGCACCGTCACGACCTCCACGCCACACGCCAGCACCTCGTCCCTCTTCGCGCTGTCTGCACCCTCACCCGCGAAGACGACCACCGGTTCCGTGGCGGCCGTCTCGGCGAGCTTGCTCTCCGGGCTCAGGGTCAGGTTCGGGTCGAGAACGACACGAAGGACGGGCGGGGCCGCCTCGGGGAGGTTCCTCGGGGTAAGGAGGGGGTCATCGGTACGAGCG
>JADDPY010000688.1:0-1554 GCA_016781635.1 Rubrobacter sp. | reverse complement strand
GGCGGCGAGCGGGCTCGCCCGTGATCCACTTGCTCTCCCCGCCGGAGGCGGAGATCCTACCGTCAAGCGAAGACGCGAGCTTGAGATGCACGAAGGGGCGGCCCGTGGTCATGAGGCGCAGAAACTGCTCGTTCTGCCGGGCGAAAGACCCGTCGTCACACACCTCGACCTCCACCCCGGCCTCGCGCAGAAGCTTCATGCTACGGCCGCGCATCTTCGGGTTCGGGTCCAGATGTCCGGCGACCACGCGGCCGATGCCGGCCCTCAGGACGGCGTCCGTGCAGGGGGGCGTCTTGCCCTGATGGTTGCACGGCTCGAGCGTGACGTAAAGCTCCGCCCCACGCGCGGCGGAGCCCGCCGCATCGAGCGCCATGACCTCCGCGTGGTCGCTGCCGGCACGGACGTGCCAGC
The DNA here is from genome assembly GCA_016781635.1 of Rubrobacter sp. GTDB lineage: Bacteria > Actinomycetota > Rubrobacteria > Rubrobacterales > Rubrobacteraceae > Rubrobacter_F. The sequence goes on along the minus strand of JADDPY010000688.1, from coordinate 1,143 downwards.
CCTCCCCCACTACCTCGTTATCGCGCACGACGACCGCCCCCACTAGTGGGTTTGGTGCAGCCGTAAACCGTCCGCGCTCCGCAAGTTCGCGGGCGCGCCGCATGAATACGTCTTGAGACAACGCATCCTTTCTCCCATCCGGACTCTAACCGTCGGCGCCGGACTACGGCTCACTAGAGAAGCCTTCACCGGCTCAACCCCAAGATTTCTTGTAGGGGTTCGCGGGCTTTCCGCAGGCCATTTGCACTGCGGGATCACCGCCGGTGCGGGAATTCCACCCGCCCCCGAAAAGCTGTACCTTGCAAAAGTACCACAAGCCCCAAATGCGTACAAGGTACGTACTTACCTCCGCACCGAACGGCTTCAGGCGCCTCCTACAGCGCTCTTCCCGGCGTCGATAATCTTACGCATCTCGGAGGCCCGATCCCCCCGGAAGACGGCGGATCCGGCGACCAGCACCCTTGCGCCCGCCGCGACCATGAGGGGGGCCGTCTCGGCGGTGATGCCGCCGTCCACCTGGATCGGGAGGTCCGTCATCTGGCGCAGGCGGCGGACCTTCTCGGTCATCTCGGGGATGAACGCCTGCCCGCCGAAGCCCGGGTTTACGCTCATGACGTTCACGTAGTCGAGGTATGGCAGGGCGTACTCGAGGACGCTCGGCGGCGTCGTGGGGTTCAAGGCACAGCCTGCTTCGAGGCCGGCGTTCTTTATCGCGTCGAGCGTGCGGTGCAAGTGCAGGGTGACCTCGGGCTGCACCTGGATGCTCGCCACGCCCGCCGCGACAAAAGCTGGTATGAGGGAATCCGGGCGCATCACCTGCAGGTGGGCATCTACCGGTAGGTCCGTGGATTCCACGAGCGCAGCCGCGACCGCGGGGCCCACCGTCAGGTTCGGGACATAATGGTTGTCCATCACGTCGAAGTGGACCAGTTCCGCACCACCGGCCCTCACCCGGCGCACCTCCTCCGCAAGGTTGGCGAAGTCCGCCGCAAGGATGGAAGGAGCGCCGACTACCCTATCGCCGACCGACCCAAAAAACCTCAAAGACCACGCTCCTTCCAGACGGCACACGCCGCAAAAACATCGATGGAAGGCCGAGATTTTACAGCAAGGCTACGAAGAGGGCTCCCCTACCGCCGAATC
>JADDPY010000545.1:24449-28779 GCA_016781635.1 Rubrobacter sp. | reverse complement strand
GTAGGCATCGAGGAATCCGGTTGCGACGGCCTCCTGGCCTATATAGACGTGAAGGTAGCCGCCGATCTTGCCCTGCCTGAAGCCACGCTGGGTAGCCTCCTCGAAGGTGCGGATGAGAACCATCTTCTTGTAGAGCTCGACGAGTCGGTCCCCGTCGGTCGCGACCGGGCTCCCCCCGCCCTGTGGCTGCTCCTGGGTCTCTACCGCTCCGTCTCCCGTGTGTTCGCTCTCTGCTGGCACTAAGGCCCCCTTCCCTGCGGACGAAGCTACATACACCCCAAAGAATACCAAACGGTAACGTTCCGCAACCCGCATTACAAAGCGCATATAGGTGCATATTGCAGACCGCATTCGTTCCGCCGGGAGCACCTCGCATATACTCGCTACGGAGGCTGCGGCCCGGGTCGACTAATCTCGAAACAGGGTGGATCGGGCAGCACGGAAAGCACGGGCGCGGTGGGAGTCTTCGTGCTTGCGGGCCCCGAGCTCGGCGTAGGTCACCCCGCCGGGCATCTCGGGGATGAAGAGCGGGTCCCAACCGAACCCGCTCTCGCCCCTCGGGGACGAGGCTATGTGGCCTGGCACCTCGCCCACAAAGACCTGAGCGGGGGCGTTCGGAAGGGCCACGGCGAGCGCGCACACCGCTCGGGCGGAGCGGTCTTCGTACGGGGCGAGCATCTTGAGAAGGCCCTCGTTGCCGACGGACAGGAGAAACCACTTCGTCAGGGCACCTGGGAGGCCGTTCCAGGATTCAAAGACGAGGCCCGAGTCCTCGACGAGGACGGGGTGGGGCGGGTCGTTCAGGGCGGTGCGGGCGGCGCGCGCCTTCTGATCTGCGACGTCGGCGACGCTTACGGCCTGCGGCTCGGGGAGGTCGAGGGAGGCGCTTTCGAGCTCGATCCCGAGGATCTCGCGGGCCTCCCGGAGCTTGTTCTCGTTGGAGGTGACGAAGATGGCTTTCATCGTTCGAAATCTACAATATATACACCTCCTGTGTTAGAGTCGCGCCCATGCGCGAGGTACGGGTGGAGAGCCTGGATAAGCTCGAGATGGCCGATGGCGGGGTGCGCCTCGTCGCCAACTCCGGGGAGCTTGCGCTCGTTTTTGGGGAGGAGGCATGGGAGGCCCTCGGCGGACTCTCCCTGCCGCTGGAGCCAAGCCCCGAAGAGCTCGCCGAGCTCGAGGACCTGAGGCGCGGGTTGGCGGAACACGCCAGAACAGCCGGTTTCGTCTCGGTCGTGGAGAACGTGCCCTGCGGCGACGAGGGCTCCGGGGAGCGCTTCGACCTCGTGCTGCGCCCGTCGGGTCCCTTTGCACTCACGACCGGTTACGTCTTCGCGCCGGTGGTGAGTCAGGAGCACGTCGCCCGGCTCGAGGCTTGCCTTTCGGGCGAGAGCTTCGTGGAGGGGGCGTACCTCGTGGGGGCGGTCGCCGAGGAGGGGGCCTTCGCGGGGGCCGCCGGGGACGAGGGCGTGAAGGTGCTCTCGGTGCGGGGACGCGCTTGCTCCTCCAGCCGCTTCGAGCTCGCGCCCGAGCTCTGGCGGGTACTCTCGGAGGGTCTCGGCTGGAGAAACGTAGATCCGGTGTCCCCCGGGGGCTCCGAACGATGACTTCGACAACGAACAAAAGGACGATTCAGTGCCGCTCGTAGATCTCGACCGCTTCGACTTCCTGTACGCCAACCGGGTCAAGGGCATGAAAAGCTCGGCGACCCGCGACCTCATGGCGACGCTCTCGAGGCCCGGCATCATCTCGCTCGCCGGCGGCTTCCCCGACACGAGGGTCTTCGGCGAGGAGGCGTTCCGCGAGATCAGCGCGAACGTCTCGACGGATTCCGCCCAGGCGCTGCAGTACGGCCCGACATCGGGGCTCGAAGGCATCAAGGACGTCATCGTGGACGTGATGGAGGCCGAGGGGACCCGGGCCTACGCCGAGGACATCTTCCTGACGACGGGCGCCCAGCAGGGCCTGGATCTCGTCGGGAAGGTATTTCTCGACGAGGGTGACGCGGTACTGTGCGAGGGTCCGAGCTACGTGGGAGCGCTGAACGCGTTCGCGGCGTACCGGCCGAGGATCCTGCACGTCCCGATGGACCGGGCGGGCATGATCCCCTCGGCCGCCCGGGAGGCGTTGAAGAAGGCGCGCAAGCAGGGCATCCACGTCAAGTTCATCTACACCGTCCCGAACTTCCAGAACCCCGCGGGCGTCACGCTCGCGGCGGAGCGCAGGCTAGAGCTTCTGGAGATAGCGCGCGAGTACGACCTGATAATCTTGGAGGACAACCCCTACGGGATGCTCAGGTTTGAGGGCGAGCCCGCCCCGACGATCGCCTCTCTGGAGCAGCGCAATGGGGAGACGGACCGCGTGATCTACCTGGGTACGTTCTCCAAGATCTTTGCGCCGGGGGTGCGCCTCGGGTGGGTCCACGCCCAGCCGGGCATCCTGCACAAGATCAACATCGGCAAGCAGGGGGCCGACCTCTGCTCGTCGAACCTCTCGCAGATGCTGATCCAGTCGTACTTCAAGCACGCGGACTGGCGAGCATACGTCAGGCGCCTGACCGCGCTCTACAAGGAGCGCCGGGACGCGATGCTGGACGCCCTGGCCGAGTTCATGCCGAACGAGGTCCACTGGACGCACCCGGAGGGCGGGCTCTTCGTGTGGGCGACGCTCCCCTCGTACATCGACGCGACGGCGATGCTCCCCCGGGCGGTCTCGAAGAACGTCGCCTATGTCCCCGGCGAGGGCTTCTACGCCAACGGGATGGGCAAGAACTGCATGCGGCTCAACTTCTCGTTCGTCGAGCCCGAGAAGATCCGGCGCGGGATAGAGATTCTGGCCGAGGTCGTGCGCGAGCGGATGGAGCTGCGCGGCGACCTCGAGCGCGGTTCCCGCACGGGTGACCGTCTCGGCAACCGCTCCTCCTCCGCCGTCGGCACGGACCGCCACTAGGGCCAGGGGGGAAACGTGGCGAAGATAGCGGTCTTGAGGGGCGGGCACTCCATGGAACGGGACGTCTCCCTCGTGACGGGCAGGCGAGTCGCCCACGCCCTCGAACGCCTCGGGCACGAGACCCACTCCCTCGACGTCGAGGAGTCGACCACCGAGAGGCTCATGGAGCTTCGCCCCGACGCGGCCTTCGTGTGCCTGCACGGCAAGGGCGGCGAGGACGGTACGGTGCAGGCGCTCCTCGAGACCCTCGGGATACCGTACACCGGTAGCGGTCCCCTCTCCTCGGTGCGTTGCATGGACAAGGACTACGCAAAGCGCGTACTGCTCGCTCGGGGCATCCCGACCCCGCCGTTCAGGACTTTCTTGAGAAGGGCGATGCACGAGATGGGCGCCGCCGTCGCCCTCGACGTCGCGGCGGAGTACCTCGGCTACCCGCTCGCCGTCAAGCCCGCGCGCGAGGGCTCGGGGCTCGGGCTCACGAGGGTCGAAGAGCGGGCCGGGCTCCTCGACGCCGTCTACGAGGCCTTCGGCTACGACGCAAAGATCATATTGGAGCGCTGGGTGACGGGGACGGAGGTTACGATCCCCATCGTCGAGCCGACCGGAGAGGACGCGAGGGTCCTGAACCTCGTCGAGATACGGCCGCGCGGCGGCGCGTATAACTTCGAGGCCAAGTACACTCCGGGGGCGACGGACTTCGCCATCCCGGCCGAAGTGGAGGCCGAAGAGGCCGCGACCCTCGAACGCCTCGCGCTGGAGACCTACGCCGCGATGGGCTGCTCGGGCTTCGCGCGTGTGGACACGATCCTGGAGGGTGGCACCCCCTGGGTCCTCGACGTAAAAACAATCCCAGGCTTCACCGAGACCTCGACCCTCCCCCTCGCCGCCGAGGCTGCGGGGCTCAGGTTCGACGCGCTAGTGGAGACCATCCTGGACGCAGCGCTACAAGCCGAGGCTCCGGCGAAGCTGTAGGTTTTCTGGCCCGGCTTCGGCGACCGGGGGCAGCCCGCGCGCCGAAGCCGGCTACTCCCGTGGTTAGAAGGCCGCCCCGGCGGGCGTCCCCACAAACTCCTCGAGAGCTGCGAGCGCCGCCCGGGCCTGGCGCTGGCGCCGCTCGGGCTTCGTGAGGCGCTTGCCGTCTTCCTTCTTCGGGACGGTCGGGACGAGGCCCCAGTTGGAGTTTATGGGCTGAAGGGTGCCGTCCTTGACGGTAATGTAGCGGGCCAGCGCCCCCATCATGGTGCCCTGCGGCAGCTCGATGGGTTCGAGACCCTGCGCCACCCTCGCCGCGTTCGTACCGGCGATGTGGCCCATCGCGGTGCTCTCGGTGTAGCCCTCCACACCCGTGAGCTGGCCAGCGAAGAAGAGCCGGTCGTTG
>JADDPY010000545.1:20674-24332 GCA_016781635.1 Rubrobacter sp. | reverse complement strand
CGCTTCTGCTCGCCCCACTTCAGGCGCGTCTGGAAGCCGACCATGTTGAAGAGGCGCCCCTCGGCGTCGTCCTGGCGGAGCTGGACCACGGCGTAGGCCTCCTTCCCGGTCCTCGGATCGGGGAGGCCCACCGGCTTCATCGGGCCGAAGCTCAAGGTCTCGGGACCGCGGCTGGCTATGACCTCCACGGGGAGGCAGCCCTCGAAGTACATGTTCTCCTCGAAGTCCTTTATGGGAGAAAGTTCAGCGGTCGTCAGGGCCTCGATGAAGGCGTAGTACTCGTCCCTGGTCATCGGGCAGTTCAGATAGGCCGCCTCGCCCTTACCGTAGCGGGAGGCGAGGAAGACCTTTTCTTCGTCGAGCGACTCGCGGAAGAGGATCGGGGAGGCCGCGTCGTAGAAGAAGAGCGCCTCGCCGGAGAGGGCCATGATCTCCTTCGCCAGAGAATCCGAGGTCAGGGGACCGGTCGCTATGACCGTCGGGCCCTCGGGGAGACTCGTCGCCTCCCGGCGCACGACCTTTATGTTCGGATGGGCGTGGACCGCCTCGGTCACGGCGCGGGGGAAGTCCTCGCGCGCGACCCCCAGAGCGCCTCCGGCCGGCACTCGGTTAGCCTCGGCGCAGCGCAGGATCATGGACCCCAGGCGCCTGAGCTCCTCCTTGAGAAGCCCCGAAGCCGTCTCCAGGGACGTGTTCCCCAGCGAGTTCGAGCAGACGAGCTCGGCGAAGTGCTCCGTGCGATGGGCCGGGGTTTCCTTGACAGGCCGCATCTCCCAAAGCTCGACCGAGCATCCTGCCTCTGCCGCCTGCCACGCCGCCTCGCTCCCCGCGAGCCCTCCACCTATAACCGTTACGTCGGCCATGCGTTCACCGTCCAAGCACTAATGGGATGGTCTCTCGACCGGCATATTCTACGCCAGGACTCCGGGATGTAAGGGCGGTAGACCGACATCAAGGTCGATCCATCTCAGGCCTCGTTGGCCTCCCTCTCGCGCAGGACGTTGCGCCGGACCTTGCCGGAGGGGGTCATCGGAAACTCGGAGACGAACTCTACCTCGCGCGGGTACTCGTGCGCCCCGAGTCGGGTCTTGACGAGTTGTTGCAGCTCCCCGACGAGGGCCTCGCTTCCCTCCCGACCGTCGCGCAGTATCACGAAGGCCTTTACGATCTCGCCGCGCGTCTCGTCGGGCTTGCCGACGACGGCCGCCATGAGCACGGCCTCGTGCTTGACGAGCGTCCCCTCGACCTCGGCCGGACCTATGCGATAGCCAGAGGAGCTTATGACGTCGTCGTCGCGGCCGACAAAGAAGAAATACCCGTCCTCGTCCACAGAAGCGAGGTCCCCGGTCAGGAGCCAGTCGCCGACGAACTTCTTCTGCGTAGCTTCGTTGTTGTTCCAGTAACCCAGCATCATCACCGGGTCAGGGCGTTGGACGGCGACCTCCCCCACATCGCCCGCCGGGAGCTCGTTTCCCTCCGCGTCGACGATGGAGACGCGGTGGCCGGGGACTGGGCGGCCCATGGAGCCGGGCTTCGAGGGCATGATGGCGCTACAGTTCGAGAGCACCAGGTTGCACTCCGTCTGCCCGTAGAACTCGTTGATCCTTACCCCGAGGGACTCTTCGGCCCAACGGGTCGTCTCCTCGTCGAGGGGCTCGCCGCCGCAGGCCAGGGTCTCCAGCTCGAGGTCCCAGCGCTCGCGAGGGTTTCTTATGGTGCGCATCACGCGGAGGGCGGTCGGGGGGAAGAAGGCGTTGGTGACGCCCCAGCGCTCCAGAACGGCGAAGGCGCGCTCGGGGTCGAAGCGTGTCATGCGGTGGGCGACTACGGGGAGGCCCCAGTGAAGGGCGGGGAAGAGGACGTCGAAAAGGCCCCCGATCCAGGCCCAGTCCGCCGGCGTCCAGAACAGGTCCCCGGCCCTGGGCGCCAGATCGTGCGGCAAGCTGACGCCGGGGAGATGGCCGAGCAGGATGCCGTGTCCGTGCAACGCCCCCTTCGGGTCACCCGTCGTCCCCGAGGTGTAGATGATGATCGCGGGGTCCTCCGGCCCCGTCACGACGGGCCGAAGGTTCGCAGAAGCGTCCCTGATCAGGGCCTCCATCGAGCGCGACCCATGCCCCGCTCCGTCGGCCAGCACGACGTGCTCCAGGGTTTCTATCTCCCCGGCAAGAGCCTCGGCAACCTCGCGATGCTCCCCGTCCGTAACGAGGACTTTCGCCCCGCTATCGGCGAGCCTGAACCGGAGGGCGTCCTCCCCGAACAGCGCGAAGAGCGGCACGACGATCGCGCCGAGCTTGTACGCCGCGATGTGCGCTACCGGCAGCGCGGGCGTCTGGGAGAGCAGGACGGCGACCCGGTCGCCCCGTTCGACGCCGAGGCCCGTTAGCGCGTTGGCGAAGCGATCGGAAGCCTTTTTGAGCTCCCGGTAGGTCCACTTCTCGACGACGCCGTCCTCGCGGTCGTGAATGATGGCGATGCGGCCCCTGTCCCATGCGTAGCGGTCGCAGGCGTCGAACCCCATGTTGTAGGAGCGGGGCAGGTCCCAGGAGAAACCTTGGCGGAGCATCTCGTAGTCGAGTTTCCTCGGCGTCCGTGCCGCCAGAGATTCCCAGAAATCCACGCCAGCCTCCCCTGCCAGGTCCTTATCCCCGCCGTCGAGGTTAGCACCGGCCGGGACCTCGCGCGATCCTAAGGGGCGGGTTTGCCCCGCCTCCTGCGGATGAGGGCGGCGACGAGCACACCGAAGACGATGACGGCGGAGGAGAGGAGAAACAGGCGGACGTGTTCGGGTGCCCGGTGGCCGAGGTAGGAGTAGACGAAGGTCTGGGGGAAGACGCCCAGAGCGGTGGCGCCGAGGAAGCGGCGGAACTTCATGTGCGTGATCCCGGCGGCGTAGGAGATCACGTCGAAGGAAATACCGGGGACGAGACGGGCGATCAAGACAGCATACAGCCCCCACCGCGAAAACCAGCGATCCGCCGATTCCAGGCCCGACCTCCCGACGATGACCTCGACCGGCACCCTCCCCAGGGCGCGGGCGAGCCAGAAGCAGACCGCCGCGGCCAACGTGTGTCCGAAGAGGCTCAGGGCCCAGCCCCAGAAGGTGCCGAACGCGAGCCCGTTGGCGAACGTCACGACGAACGAGGGCAGGGGTGCCGCGAGGGACTGCAGGACCATCAAAAAGGTCGAAGCGACGGGGGCCCACGCCCCGAACGAGAGTATGTACTCCCCGAGCCCGCCCACGTCTCCGCTCGCCAGGAGGCCCGCGCCCTCCCTGACCTCCCCGCGGAACCCGGCCGAGAGCCAGTAGAGCAGGCCGAAGATCGTCCCGACCCCGCCCACGGCTCCCAGCCGCGCGATCCGGACCGTTCTGAGAGAGAGCCCGGCGTGCTTACTCGGGCCGTAGGCCATCGTGGATGGGGATGGTGCCGTGCGGGTATCCGAGCGTTCTTCGCCGGGGTGCAACTCGGGTGGGGCCTAGCGGTAGACGCCGTTGTGCCCGAGGCTGTAGCGCCCCGGGTTCGGGAAGTAGGCGATGCCGTGGGGCTCGGAGCCGGTGTAGATGGTGCTGAGAAGCTCGCCGGTGACGGTGTCGACGACGTAGACGGCGCCGTCGAAGCGCCCGGAGACCCAGAGCTGGCGGCCGTCCGGGGAGAGC
>JADDPY010000545.1:13580-20565 GCA_016781635.1 Rubrobacter sp. | reverse complement strand
TGGCGTCGCGCGAGATCTGCAACCCGTGCGCCCCCTGCCCGGTGGGGATGAAGTCGACCTCCTCCATCGTCTCCCCGTCTATTACGGAGAGGCCCATGGTGCCCTGGTTCGCCACATAAAAGACCGAGCCGTCCGGCGAGAGCTTTATGTCGATGGGCAGCCCTCCAACCTCGGCGTGGTCCACGAGCTCCATCGTCTCGACGTCGACCTTCGAGACGACCCCGCTCCACTCGCTGCTCGCGAGGAGGTACTTTCCGTCGGCCGAGAAGTCCATGTGATCCACGCCCGGCCAGGGGATGTACACGCTCCCCAGAAGCTCCCATGTCTCCGGGTCGCGGAACTCGAGCGTCTGGATCCTCTCGGCGACCACTACCGCCTTCGTGCCGTCCGGGGTGTAGTAGTAGTTGTAAGGGAAGGGGGCCTCGATGGTCTCCTTCGGTCGACCGGTTGTGGGGTCTATGATCGTGAACGTGCCGGAGGCCTCGTTGTTGACGTAGAGTTCGGTCATGTCCCAGGACGGGGTGACGTGGTACGGCAACTCCTCCACGGCGTAGCTGTCCACGATCTGGAAGGTCTTGGGATCTATGACGCTCACGGTACCGTCTATGACATTTGGCACGTAGACCCTCTCGGGGATGCCCTTGAGATCCTCCCGGACCTCGGTAGACATCGCGCCCGCGTAGACGTTCTCCACCGGGGCCTTCCGACTCGCCTCGTCGACCTCGGCCGTGGCTTCGGGCCGCTCGACCCCGGTCTCTTCCTCTGGGGGAGTTGCGGGCTTCTCCTCGACCGCGAGGGCTTCCGGCTTCTCCTCCGCGACGGCAGCCTTGCCGCTCTCGGGAGCCTTTATGGCGTCAGTGGAGGCACAACCGATCAGGAGCCAAACGGAACAGGCTGCAACAATAAAAGCGAGCAGATGCTTGTGGATAAGACCCCCCATCTCCTAAAGAGTATTACACTTTCCCCAGTTTCGTGCGTTTCTATCCACCGGCTTTTCGCTGCGTACCTAGCCTTTGTGTGGCATCTGCGGCCCCTGCGCAAGATTTAGCGTATTCCGGGCCATTCTGATGGAGGCGGCGTCGACCATCTTGCCGTCCACGCTTATGGAACCGGAGCCCGCGGCCGCGGCCTCCTCGTAGGCCCCGACTACCTTTCTCGCCCATTCGACCTCGTCCTCGCTCGGCGAGAAGAGCTCGTTGGCCGCCTCGATCTGGCCGGGATGGATGCACCACTTGCCGTCGAAGCCTATCGAGCGGGCGAGCAGACAACTCTTGCGGAGGCCCTCCTCGTCACGGAAGTCGGCGACGGGGCCGTCCATGGCACGCAACCCCGCGGCACGCGCCGCGACGACGATCCGATGCATCACATAGTGGAAGCGGTGACCAGGGTAGAGGTCGTCCCACTCGTCCATCGTCCCGATGCTCGTCTGGGGCATGCGCACGCTCGCGGCGTAGTCCCCGGGTCCGAAATGTAGCGCCTCCAGCCGGTCCGTCGCCCGCGCTATGGCGTCTATATTCACCAGGCCCAGAGCGGTTTCTATCTGGGCCTCGAGCTTTATCTTGCCGGGCTGCAACCCGGAGGCCACCTCGACGCTGCGGAGGAGCGTGTCGAGGGTGGCGAGGTCTTCGGGACGCTCGACCTTCGGGACGAGGATCAGGCCGAGATCCTCCCCCGCCCCCTCGACTACCTCGATGACGTCCCGGTAGAAAAACGGGGTATCGAGCGCGTTCATGCGGTACATGGGAGGCCTGCCGCGCCAGTCGAGCTTGGCCACGGCATGGATCACGTTCTTTCGGGCTTCGGCCTTGGAGTCCGGGGCGACGGCGTCTTCGAGGTCGAGAAAGAGAAGGTCCGCCCCGGAGGACAGACCTTTCTCGACCATCTTCGTGCTCGAAGCCGGGACCGCGAGGATGGAGCGGGAGACCCTCAACCCCGCCACCTACCTGTTCAGCAGGAGGGTCTCGACAGACTTGCCGCGGATGCTCGCGTCGAGGACCTCCATGGGGTGGGCCATCGGCATGGAGTGGCCCATGCGCCTGAGGCTCGCCTGGATCTGGAGCATGCAGCCCGGGTTGGAGGTGACGACCATGCGCGCCCCGGTGTTCAGAACGTTTGTCGCCTTGCGGTCGCCAAGCTCGGTGGCGGGCTCGGGCTCGACCATGTTGTAGATGCCGGCGGAGCCGCAGCAGAGCTCGGCCTCCTTGATCTCCCGAACCTCCATCCCCGGGATCTGCTTGAGCGTCTGGCGCGGCTGCTTCCTGATCCCCTGAGAATGCGCGAGGTGACACGCGTCGTGGTAAGCCGCCGCTACCGGCAGCGGTTGCCGTTCCGCGACCGGCCCGAGCTCCTGGAGAAACTCCGAGACGTCACGAACCTTGGCGGAGAAGTTTCTGGCCTTCTCGGCGTAGGCCTTGTCGTCGCGCAGAAGGTAACCGTATTCCTTCAAGGTCGAGCCGCAGCCGGCGGCGTTTATGATGATCTGGTCCACCCCCGAGTCCTCGAACTCGTCGATAAGCTTGCGTGCGAAGCCGAGGAACTCCTCCTCGCGGCCCGCGTGGACGCTCAGGGCGCCGCAGCAGCCCTGGGCCTTCGGGGTGACGACGTCGCAGCCCTCGGCGGCGAGGACGCGCACGGTGGCGGCGTTGACCTCGGAGAAGAAGACGCGCTGGACGCAGCCCTTGATGAAGCCGACCGTGCGGCGACGCTCTCCCTCGGCCGGGGTGAACTCCGGGATCTCTTGCTGCTTCGTAAGCATCGGCATGAGGGCTTCCATCGCGAGCATGCGCTTGGGGAGCATCTTCATCACGCCGGCCTTACGGAGCTTATCGCCGACGCCGAAGCGCTGGTAGAGCTTCAGGGGGGCGGCGGCCACGCGCAGGCGGTTCGGGTAAGGGAAGAGCTGGAAGATCATCTCGCGGAACGCCTTGTCCTGGGTGGAGCGCTCGTAGCGCCGCTCGACCTGCCCGCGCGTCGCCTCGATGAGCTTGTCGTACTGGACCCCCGAAGGGCACGCGGTGACGCACGCCATGCAGCCTAGACACAGATCGAAGTGGCGGACCATCTGGTCGTTGAGGGGCTCCTCTTCGAGGCCCTTGTTCATAAGGTAGATGCGCCCGCGCGGGCTGTCCATCTCCTCGCCGAAGAGAACGTAGGTCGGACACGTCGGCAAGCAGAAGCCGCAGTGGACGCAGTCGTCGATGAGGTCCTTCTCCGGCGGGTGGTGCGAGTCGAAGGCCGGGAAGATCACGCTGCCCGATTCTGTCTTGCGCCCTATCCCGACCGTCTGCTTGACGGCGCTCCTCGACGCAAAGGTGTCGGTGGGTATATCGTCCGGGCTTCCGGCGCCTATGGCGCCCGCCATCCCCTCGGTGCCCTCAGAAGAGGAATCGACCTTGCGCTCGGTGGCGTCGGTCGCGTCGTACGGGTTACCGTCCTGGCGCGGGTCCAACGAGCTGTTGTCCTTATCCACTAAATGCCTCCCACGAACCTACCCGGGTTCATTATGCCCCGGGGATCGAACTTCTCTTTTAACCGCCGGGTGAGTTCCAACCGGGTGCCCATCGGCCCCCAGACCTCGACCCGGCCCTTGAACGACACGGGAGCTTCGCGCACGACTACGCTCCCGCCCCTACGAACCCAGATCTCCCTGAGCTCCTCCGTCACCGCGACCAGACCGTCTTCGTCCCCGCCTGAGAGCCCGGCGTAGACGATCCCGGTCGCCGCCTGCCCCGTCATACGCGGGACATCCAGGCCCTTACGAGAGCACGCGCCCAGGGTGGAGTCGAGGACGCCCGTGAGCTCCGCGGGCGGGAAGGAGATCTTCAACGAAACTTCGTCGCCGGCGCCGGGTCCGCCGGGCGGAGAGAGGGGCCCGAGGTTGTCGGCCTCCTCGTCCGAGAGGGTCCGCGTCTCGCCGAAGCCCTTGAGGAGGTGGTTGGCGGTCTCGGCCTGGGCCTCGACGGCGGGCGGTATCCCCTCGACGAGTATGGTGAGGAGCTTCGCCCCCTCGCCCCAGTGAAGCTCGACGGCGCTCGGAACCAGTTGGGAGTGCATGACGGTCTGGACCGCCTGCCCCGCGGTCGCCGTGTCCGCAAGCTCGACGGCGACGGTGCGGGCCGCCTCGGGACGGGGGTGGAGCCTGAAGTTGGCGTTGGCGATTACGCCGAGGGTGCCCAAAGACCCCGTGAAGAGCTTCCCGAGGTCATAGCCGGCGACGTTCTTGACGACCTTGCCGCCGGCCTTGGCGACCGTACCGTCCGGGAGGACCACCGTGATCCCGATGATGAGGTCCCGGATCGTCCCGTAGCGGTAGCGCCGGGGCCCCGAGGAGTTCGAGGCTACGACCCCGCCGACCGTAGCCCCGGCCCCACGCTCCGGCGGGTCGACGGCGAGCATCTGGTCCGAGCCTGCGAGACGCTCCTGAAGGTCGCGGAGCTTCAAGCCCGCCCCGGCCCTCACGACCTGGTCCCCGGGGACGTGCTCTATAACCTCGTTCATCCTCGCCGTGCTCACGACGAGGTCGATGTCGCGTGGCGGGTTGCCTAAAGCGGTGCTCGTACCGCCGCCCCGGGGGGAGACGGTGAGCCCGGCGTCGTTGGCGAACTTCATGAGGGCGCTCAGATTCTCGACGGAGCCGGGCTCGGCGACGAAGGAGGGCTGGACGCCGTCTATAGTGTCCGTGCCGCTTGCCTCGCGAGCGTTCGCCTCGCCGACTATGCCTTGCAGGTCTCCCAGGGAGACGTTGTTCGTGCGCGTATCCATATGGCCGGCCTCCCTAGAAGTTCTCTGCGAGGCCGGCCTTCTGGACCGGATGCATGTGGAAGGGGCCGGGGCGCTCGCCGCAGAGGCGGGGGGTCGGGAATATCTTACCGGGGTTGCAGATGTGGTGCGGATCGAAGGCGCACCGGAGAAGCTGCATGGTGTCCATGTCCTCATCCGTGAACATCTTCGGCATGTACTTCATCTTGTCTCGCCCGATGCCGTGCTCGCCGGTCAGGGAACCGCCGTGCTCCAGGCAGGTCATGACGATCCTGCCGGCCAGGTCCTCGGCCTTCTCGGCCTCGCCGGGGTTGTCGTTATCGTAGAGCACCAGGGGATGCAGGTTGCCGTCGCCGGCGTGGAAGACGTTCGCGACGCGCATCTCGTACTCCTCGCCGAGCTGGTTTATGCGCTTGAGGACCGCCCCGAGCTCCGTGCGCGGGACGACGGCGTCCTGCACGTAGTAGTCGTTGGCGATGCGGCCCATCGCCGCGAAGGCGGCCTTGCGGCCCTTCCAGAACAGCGCCCGCTCCTCGTCGTCCTCGGCGATCCGGATCTCCGAGGCGTTCGCCTCCTCGCAGATCTTGATGGTCTGGTCGAACTGGCTCGAAACCTCGGCCTCGGGCCCGTCGAGCTCGACGATGAGAACGGCCCCGGCCTGCGGGAAGCCCGGATGCACGGCCGTCTCGACGGCCTCGATGCACAGGGCATCCATCATCTCGATGGCGGCCGGCACGATGCCGCTTCCAATAATCCCGGAGACCGCGTCCCCCGCCTCCTCCGTGTCCTTAAAGGCGGCGAGCAGCGTCTTGACGGCCTGGGGCTTGCGCACGATGCGCAGGGTTATCTTTGTCGCGATGCCGAGCGTGCCCTCGGAGCCGACGAACGCACCGAGAAGCTCGTAGCCGGGGGCGTCGGGGGCCATGCCGCCTCCGACGTTGACCATCGTACCGTCGGGCAGCACGATCTCGGCACCCATGACGTGGTTCGTGGTGAAGCCGTACTTCAAGCAGTGGACACCGCCGGAGTTTTCGGCGAGGTTGCCGCCGATGGAGGAGACAATCTGGCTGGCAGGGTCCGGCGCGTAGTAGTAGCCGTCGTCGGCGACCGCCTGCGAAACCCAGATGTTGATGACGCCCGGCTCGACGACGACCCGCTGGTTCGGGATGTCGACCTCGATGATCTTGCGCATCCTGGAAAGAACTATCAGGACGCCCGACTCGACCGGGAGCGCCCCGCCGGAGAGGCCGGTGCCGGAGCCGCGGGCGACAAACGGGATGCCCTCGTCGTAGCAGTACCGGACGATCTGTTGGACGTGCTCGGCGGACTCGGGGAGGACGACTATCTCGGGGATGACGCGGTAGTTCATAAGACCGTCGCACTCGTAGGCGCGGAGCTGTTCGCGCTCGGAGATCACCCCCTCCGGCCCAAGAATGTCGGTCATGCGGTCAATAAGCTGCCTGCTAGCCATACCTCCAACCCTTCCCTGCCGCTTCGAGACCCGTGAGCCCCCGGCTACCCTATCTCGTGCTGTGCGAGGTCCTCGATAAAGGTGAGGATCGCCGAGTGATCGCGGTCTCCCCGGCCCTTCGCCTTCAATGCCTCCAACATCTGATCCACGATAGCGGTAACCGGCAACGCCACCCCATACTCCCTGCCTGCCGTGAGCGCTATCCCGAGATCTTTGCGGTGCAATTCTACCCGAAAGCCCGGATCGAAGGAATGACTCAAAAACTTGTCCCTCTTCACCTCCATGACCTTGTTGCCTGCGAGCCCGCCCGAGAGGACGTCCAGAATCTTTGACGGTTCTACTCCGGCTTTCGACCCGAGAACCAGGGCCTCTGAGACCGCCTCTATGGTCAGGGCGACCACGATCTGGTTGCACGCCTTCACGACCTGCCCCGCCCCCGCCTCCCCGACGTGCGTGATCGTCTTGCCCATGGCCTCGAACAGCGGACGAGCACGCTCGAAGTCGCCTTCACTACCGCCGACCATGATAGAGAGGGTCCCGTCCTTCGCGCCGACGTCCCCGCCCGAGACCGGCGCATCCAGCATCGAAGCACCCCCCTCGCGGGCCTTGTGGGCGAGCTCGCGCGCCACGACCGGGGAGATCGTGCTCATGTCGATGATGAGCGAGCGTTCCTTGATCCCCTGCAGCACCCCGTCTTCCCCCGCGACGACCTCCTCGACATCCGGCGAGTCCGGGAGCATCGTGATGACGACATCG
>JADDPY010000545.1:3705-13375 GCA_016781635.1 Rubrobacter sp. | reverse complement strand
CGCGGGCCCGGGGCGGTTCTCCCTGGACAACGCCCTCGGCATAGAGCGTGCCCCGGAAGACGGGCGGACGAGGTCCGGGGCACGGCAGGCAAGCACCATCTAGAGGTTCACAACCTCAAGTCCTCGACAGGGACTTCGGTGTCTCGCAGATCCTTCGGGAGCCAGGCGAAGCTTTCTTCCGTGGTCCCGGTCGTCGGGTTATATTCGAGGCCGACGTAACCGGAGTATCCGAGGGCTTCCAGCTCGGCGAGGACGTAAGCGTAGTGGATCTCACCGGTGCCGGGCTGCCCGCGCCCCGGTGAGTCGGCGATCTGGACGTGGCCGATAACGCCCATGTACTCGCGCAGGTTCGCGACGAGGTTACCCTCCATCCTCTGCATGTGGTACAGGTCGTGCTGGATCCTCAGGTTGGGGCGCCCGACGCTCCGGACGAACTCGACGGCTTGCCCGGTCGTGCGGAGGAGGTACGGACCATTCTCGAAGGTGTTGACGGCCTCGACGACCACCTCGATCCCCGAAGCCCGAGCCTCGTCCGCCGCGAACCCGACGTTCTCCCGGGCGAGCGTGAGTTGTTCCTCACGCTCCATCCTGGGTAGTTCGTGCCCGAGGAGTACGTTCATTCTGCGGCATCCCACGGAGCGCGCTAACTCCAGCGCGACCGGCACATTCTCGCGGAACTCCTCGCTGCGGTCCGGTTCTCCCGCAAGGCCCCTGTCCCCTGCCGCCATGTCCCCGGCGCTGAAGTTCATTAGCGCGACGGAGACCCCCGCATCCCTTACGGCTCTGGCGACCTCGTTGAGGTCTTCGTCGTTGCCCGGCCACCAGAACTCGACGGCGCCGAAGCCGGCCTCCGTGACACGGGCGAACCGTTCGAGGAACGGGACCTCCTTGAACAAAATGGAGACGTTGACGCTGAACCTCATCGCCCTCCTCCCACTGTATGGTTCTTTATCTTCTCCTCATCGCACCAGCATATACGCAGCGGGACCGTAGCAGACTGGGGTGGCGGGCGGAGTTCGTGGCGGGGTACCCTGGGGGCCGTCGGTCCCGATGTGGACCATCCGCAAAACATCCGAGCGAGGGGACCGTGTTGGCTTCGATGGAGCAGGATCTCAGGGAAATACTCCGGACCGGGCTGGAAGCCGCCGACCCGAAGGAGGCCGTGAGGCGCACCCTCTCTGTCGAGGGGGGGCGCGTGAAGGCCGGGGGCGAGGTCTTCGAGCCGGAGAGGGTCTTCGTGCTCTCCGTCGGCAAGGCCGCCGTCGCGATGGCCGGGGCAGCCGAGGAGTTGCTGGGCGACGGGCTCGCGGGTGGGCTCGTGATCGCCAAAGACGACGGCAACGACGAGGGCGGCCTGGAACACCTGGAGGTCTTCTTCGCCTCGCACCCCGAGCCCGACGAGCGGGGGGTCGAGGCGGCGCGGAGGGTTGAAGAGCTGTTGGATTCCCTGGGGGAGGGCGACCTACTCCTCGCACTCGTCTCGGGCGGAGCGTCGGCTCTTCTCGCCGACGTGGCGCCGGAGATCGGGCTAGAGGACCTGAAAGGGCTCACGCAGTCCCTCCTCAGGAGCGGGGCGGCTATAGAGGAGATCAACACCGTGCGCAAGCACGTCTCGACCCTGAAGGGCGGAGGGCTCGTACGCCGCGCCGCCCCGGGAACCGTCGCGGGGCTCCTCCTCTCGGACGTGGTCGGCGACGAGCCGTCCTCCATCGCGAGCGGTCTAACCGCCCCGGACCCGACGACCCTGGAGGACGCGAAGCGCGTCATCCGCGAGTACGGCATCGAGCCGCCCGAGAGCGTGGACGCGCGCCTCGACGGGACGGAAGAAACTCCGAAACCGGGCGACGAGATCTTCGAGGGGGTCCTGAACCTCGTGATCGGAGGCGGGCGGCTCTCGGCGGTGGCCGCGACGGAGAAGGCGCGAGAGCTCGGCTACGATCCGTTACTGCTCTCGACCTACCTCACCGGCGACGCCCGCGACGTCGCCCTCACCTACGCCGCCATAGTTCGGGAGGCTCTGGAGAGCGGCAACCCGCTCATGCCTCCGTGCGCCATCGTCTCGGGGGGCGAGGCGACGGTCGTGGTGCGAGGGGAAGGTACCGGTGGGCCGAACCAGGAGTTCGCCCTGGCCCTCGCCACGTACCTCGACGGGATCGGGGGCTGGGGAGCATTCGCCGTGGACACAGACGGCACCGACGGCCCGACGGACGCCGCGGGCGGTCTGGTTTCGGGCAAGACGGCCGAAGACATCCGAGCGAGCGGCATCGAGCCCGGGGGGGCGCTCGCGGAGAACGACGCTTACAACGCCCTCAAGGCCGCGGACGCGCTCGTCGTCACGGGGCCGACCGGGACGAACGTCAACGACCTGCGCGTTGCCCTGATCCGGGGGGAAGGGGAGTAAAACTTCGCCGCACTTGCGTAATTGACTTACAAAACATTACTCTTCCGGCCAACTTCGGAAGCGGTCCGGAGATGCGAGAGAGGAAAGCAGGGCCGTAAATGTTCGATCAGTTCACGCACGACTACACCCCCGTGGGAAACGTACTCGTTTCGGCGCTCATCGCGGCGATACCGATCGCCGTCATCCTCGTGATGCTCGGGGTGCTACGCACGAAGGCGCACTGGGCCGCGCTCGGTGGCCTCATATCGGCCTTTCTCGTAGCCCTACTCGTCTACGGGATGCCCCTGGGCATCGCGCTCTCGGCCGCGGCATTGGGGGCGGTGTTCGGGTTCTGGCCCATCGTCTGGATCGTCATAAACGCACTCTTTTTGCACAACCTGACCGTCGAGACCGGCAAGTTCGACATCGTGCGAAACTCGCTGGCGGCGCTCACCACCGACCGCCGCATACAGGCGCTCATCATCGCCTTCTCTTTCGGCGCGCTCTTGGAGGGGATCGCGGGCTTCGGAGCGCCCGTGGCGATCACGGCGGCGATCATGGCGTCGCTCGGGTTCAACCCGCTCTACGCCGCCTCCATCGCCCTGCTCGCGAACACCGCCCCGGTGGCGTTCGGCAGCCTCGGGGTGCCAGTCACGACCCTGGGCGGCCTTGTCGCCCCCATCGTCGGCAGCGATGAGGGGACGGCGACGAACGCGCTCTCGGCGATGATCGGGCGTCAGCTCCCGATCTTCTCGATCATCATCCCCGGCTTCATGGTCTACGTGATGGCCGGCTGGCGCGGGATGATGCAGGTTCTCCCCGCCGTCCTGACCGCAGGCCTTACCTTCGCTATCACGCAGTTCATCACGTCTAACTTCCTCGGCCCGGTCCTCGTGGACGTGCTGGCGGCGCTGGTTTCCCTGGCCGCCCTGTACATACTCCTGCAGGTCTGGCAGCCACAAACGACGTGGCGCTTCGAGGATGAGCCGGACGAGGAGCCGGGCCGGGCTGCCCCGTCCGTCCCGGGCGGCAGGACCGCAGCCGGCCCGACGAGCGGGTTCGCGGCGGGCTCCCCCTCCGTCGACCCGAGAGGCTCGGGCTCCGGGAGCACCCTCCAGGGCTTCCTCCCCTACATCATCCTCGTCGTCTTCGTCGTTATCTCCCGCATCCAGACCCTCGTGCCGGGGATCGAGGGTACGGCGCTCGACATAACAGGCCTCCTCTCCAGCCTGGACGTGGAGATCCCGTGGCCAGGCCTGAACGGGCTGGTGACGCGCGTCCCGCCGATCACCACCGAGCCTTCGACATACGAGGCCGTGTACACGTGGCAGATCCTCTCGGCGGCCGGCACGGTGGTGCTCCTCTCGGCGATCGTCGCCGGGCTCGTGATGGGAGCGGGATTCGCCACGATGCTCCGGGTCTACGGCCGCACGCTCAACCAGCTCAAGTTCGCCATCGTCACGATCATGATGATCCTGGCTCTCGCCTACATCATGAACTACTCGGGGATGACCTCCACCCTGGGCCTCGCGTTCGCGGCGACAGGCTTCCTCTTCCCGTTCTTCTCGGCGTTTATCGGCTGGCTCGGCGTGGTGCTCTCCGGTTCGGACACCTCCTCCAACGCCCTTTTCGGGCCAATGCAGACGATCACGGCCCAGCAGGTCGGCGTCGAGCCGGCGCTCGCGGGGGCGACAAACTCCTCGGGCGGCGTGATGGGGAAGATGATCTCCCCGCAGAACCTCTCGGTCGGGGCCTCGGCCATCGGCCAGGAGGGCCGCGAACCGGACATCTTCCGCATGACGTTCAAGTGGTCGATCATCCTCGTTACCGCGATGGGCATTCTCGCCATGATCCAGGCCTACCTCCTCCCGTTCATCATCCCGTCCCTGGGTGGTGGCTGAGAAACAGAGGCCCTACGACACGGGGAGCGAAGAGAGGGGGCGGACCGTCATGGTCCGCCCCCTCTCCTCATCCTCGACGGACCAACGTGGTTTTTCGGCGAGCTTCTCGCCCATACTCTCTCGCGTGAGTGGCCTGGAGAAGTGGTCCTGGTCCATGTCGCAGCCCAGAGCTTTAAGGCTTTCGAACTGCCCGGAGGTCCCGACCCCCCTCGGCGTGGCGGAACGCTGTCACTGGGCCCGGGGAGGGCGAATCATGCTGTGATCTTTGTCCGCGCTCGCTTCGCCGGCCGCTAACCGCCGCGGTGTAAACGCTGGGCCCACGCGGGTAAAACCTTGAATTGGATGCCTGCGGAGCTTCAGCGACAAATACGCGTATTTTTACGCATAAGGGTGCATGGCTATACATACAAAGGTGTACGAGCCTCCTTTATAGGACAGTATGGGCGCACATCCGAGGGTACACGGGGCCCGGGGGAGCCCGACGCGAGGCCGCGCGTAGCGCGACGCTCCGGGTGGATAAGGACGGAAAAGTTTCGAAGACGCACTCGCGGGGGATTCTGGCGGCACGGCTCTCGCCAGGGTCTTCATCCGAACGACCGCGGAAAGGCCATGGCAAAGACGCACGTTACGAGAGGAGGGTACTTGAGTCTGGTTCAATGCTTCGCGCAGGTCTTCGGAGCGGCATACCTCCTGGTGGAGCTGACGGGGTTTCGTCCCGCCTCTCCTCCTCGAAGGCTTCCCGCCCGGGGTTCTGAGGACCCTCGGCGGGTTGAGGCTGGGCGACTTCGCCGTCAGCCGGTTCCACAGCCTCACGCCCGCTGCTATCGACCTCGCCGTGTACCGGAGCTTCCCCGCCTCGCGGGCCTGTGCCCTGGCATGGGAGGAGCATCAGCGTGCCGGTGAACGTGAGCGTCGTTATCCCCACCCTGAACGAGGAGGCACACCTCGGCGGCCTGCTCTCGG
Organism: Rubrobacter sp.; assembly: GCA_016781635.1. Classification (GTDB taxonomy): domain Bacteria; phylum Actinomycetota; class Rubrobacteria; order Rubrobacterales; family Rubrobacteraceae; genus Rubrobacter_F. The sequence continues at coordinate 8,131 of JADDPY010000545.1, read as the reverse complement.
ATCTCTGCGCCCAGACGCTGCCGGCCGACGAGGTCTTTGTCGTCGACGCGGGCTCCGTGGACGACACGGTCTCCGTGGCAAGGGGGTTCCCCTTCGTCACGCTGCTCGCGGGACGTCCTCCGGTGGCCGAGGGTAGGAACCTGGGCGGGTTTGCAGCCTCGGGGGAGGTCGTGGTCTTTCTGGACGCCGACGTCCGGCTGGAGGAAGATTTCCTGGAGGGCCTGCTCGGGGAGTTCGAGGCGCGCGAGCTGGACGTCGCCTGTCCCCGGTACGTCCCCCAGGACGGGTCGACGCCGACGATCCGGGCGCTGCACGCGTTCTTCAACGCGCTATTTCTCGCGAGCCAGCATGTCCTTCCCTCCGGAGCGGGGCACTGCATCGTGGTACGGGGCGACGTGTTCAGGGAGGACCGGGGCTTCGACCCCAATCTGAAGTTCGACGACATAGAGCTCGTTCGCAGGCTCTCGCGGGGGCGGTCTTTCGGCATGGTGAGCGAGACGGTCTACGTCTCGGACCGGCGATACAGAAAGTACGGGGTGGCGCGTACGTTCTCGCGGCACCTCCTCATGGGGGTCTTTTTTGCCCTCGGCAAGTTCGAGTGGGCAAACCACTTCGACTACGAGTTCGGCAAGCACGGAAATTAAAGAAAACCAAAGGTAAGGAGAAAAAAGATGACGACGACACGAGTGATCCCAACGCAGGTACACGCCGTGCTCGACTACCTGACGGGCGGCGCGCTGGTCGCGGCCCCGCGCCTTCTGGGCCTGACCGGCACGACCGCGGGGAAGGTCCTCGATCTCGCGGGCGGCATCGCCACCGCGCAGAGCCTACTGACGGACTACGAGCTCGGCCTCGTTAAGGCGATCCCGATGCGCTCCCACCTCGCGCTCGACGCTGCGAGTGGAGCCATTGTGGCGGCCTCGCCGTGGCTCTTCGGGTTTGCCGGGAACGGTAGAAAGTACTGGCTGCCCCACGTCATCGTCGGGGCTACCGAGATTCTGGCCGCCGCTACCACGAAGACCCGGTAAACGATGGTCCACAAGCAGAGGGACCCTTTAATGAGCGCCATTGGCCTCGGAGCGGTCGCGGGCATCCGCTCGATGACGCCACCCGCGCTCCTGAGCCGGGCGGCGTCGCGCGGTGAGATCGAGGGCATCGAGGGTAGCCCGTTCGGCTTTCTGGCCTCTCCCCGGGTAGCGAACCTTTTGACGGTGCTGGCGCTCGGGGAGATCTCGGCGGACAAGCTCCCGTTCTCCCCCGATAGGATCTCGATCCCCGGCCTCGCCGGACGCCTCGCCACCGGGGCCCTCGTGGGGACCGCCCTGTTCTCTGCAGATGGGCGCAGGGGCGCGAGCGGAGGCGCGATAGGGGCCCTCTCGTCGCTCGCGGCGTCGTACCTCTCGTACTACGCGAGGACCGGGACGCAGCAGAGGTTCGGGCTTCCGAACCCGGCCGGTGGCATTTTGGAGGACACGGTGGCCCTGAGCATCGGCCTCCTTTCGCTACGGCGTAGCGCGAGGGCCTAGCGTGATGCTGAGAGGTATTTCTCTCGACGGGTCCCGTCCCGGTGCCGCCTCGATCCTATTCGGGGAGTTGGGGAAGGTGGACGTCGGCGGATGGTCGATGTCGTACAGGGTCGCCGGGGAGGGTCCGCCGCTCGTGCTGTTGCACGGGGACGGGGTGAGCTCCGTAGACTGGTCGTGGGTGCTCCCCGCCTTGTCGCGCACGCGCCGCGTGTACGTGCCGGACCTCCTGGGCTCCGGCGTGAGCGACAAGCCCCGGGGGGTGGATTACTCGCCGGCGTGGATGGCCGGGGTCATTTCGGCGTTCATGAACTCCCTGGGGATATGGCGTGCTGCGATGGTCGGCAGCTCGATCGGCGGCCAGACCGCACTGCGACTGGCGCTCTCGGAGCCTGCCCGCGTCTCGGCCCTCGTTCTCGCCAACAGCACCGGTCTCGGCCGGGGGGTGAACCCGTTTCTACCGGTGGGGCTACTGCCGGGGGCCGGCGAGCTGTCGATCCGGTGGGCGAAAACGCCCCCCGGGGCGTTGCAGCGCGCCCTGACACGGGCGGCGTCCCTGTTCGCGCTCCCCTGGCGCGCCCCGCGCGAGTGGGTCGTCGATCAGGTGCGCCTAGCCCGCACCCCCGGCTTCATGGAGGCGGCCCTCGCGGCCCCGCGCTCCCAGGTCGCTCGCCCGGGTCAACGGGAGATTCTGCTCGACAAACTGCCCAGCGTGAAGGCGCCCACCCTCGTCGTCTGGGGGGACCGGGACCGCGTCGTCCCGGTGGTACAGGCCGAAGAGGCCGCCGCCCGGCTCGGGGACCGCAGGCCCACGATCTTCGCCGGCTACGGCCACCTGCCCCACGTCGAATGCCCCGATCGTTTCGCCGAAGCGGTGCTTCGGTTCCTCGATGAGGAGGAGGCGTAGCAACCGGCAGGACCGGCGCAACTCTCAAAAACCAGGAGAAGAAAATGACAAAATTGAAACCGATAAACCAGCAGGTCGTAACGCTAATGGGAGCCTCGAGTGGGATCGGGCGGGCCACTGCCCTGCGGTTCGCCGAGAAGGGGGCGAAGGTCGTGGTCTCGGCCAGGGGCGAGGAGGGGCTCAGCTCGCTGGTCGAGGAGATCCGGGGCAAGGGCGGCGAGGCGACGTACGTGGTCGCCGATACCACCGACTTCGAGCAGGTCAAGGCCGTCGCCGACCGAACGGTCGAGGAGTATGGGAGGCTCGACACCTGGGTACACCTCGCCGGTACGGCCGTCTTCGCCACGTTCGAAGATACTACCCCCGAGGAGTTCAAGCGTGTCGTGGACGTAACGCTCATGGGGCAGGTCTACGGGGCGATGGCGGCACTCCCGCACATAAAACATGAGGGGCGCGGGGCGCTAATCCACATCTCCTCCATGGAGGCCAAGCGCGCCATGCCGTTCCACAGCGCCTACGGTGCGGCCAAGCACGGCATCGACGGCTTTGTAGAAGCGATGCGCGTCGAGCTCAAGCACGAAGGTTGGCCGATCTCCGTAACCCAGATTATGCCCGGCACCATCAACACGCCGTTCTTCGACAAGGGTCGCTCGAAGATAGGGGTCAAGCCGGTCGGTATACCCCCGATCTACGAGCCCGAGACGGTGGCGGACGTGATCCTCTACGCCGCCGAAAACCCCGAGCGAGACCTCGTCGCCGGGGGTGCGGCAGCCGCCCTGATCCTGAACCAGCGCCTCTCCCCGCGCCTCCTCGACGCCATCCTCTCCACTCGTGCGGGCTTCCAGCCTCAGATGACGGACGAGCCGATGTCGGAGATCGACCCGGACAACCTCTTCGAACCCATCCGGGACCACGACACGGTGAGGAACGGCTTCCGGGCGTTCGAGAGGAGCTCTTACAACTGGCTCCAGTCGCACCCGATCCTGCGCAAGGTCGCCCTCGCAGGTACTGTCCTCGGGGCCGCAGCGCTCACCGCGCGCCATCGGAAACGCCGTGGGCAACGGTCGCTGAACAGACGGTAGAAGGATGAGGAGATCCTCGCTCCCTCGTCCCGCTACCCCTCGCGGACCTCGATCTCTATCGGTTTGAAGCTGCCGTTGTTGGATTTTTCGGCGGAGCAGGCCGTCACGCCGACGACGAGATCCATCTCCGCGCGCAGGTCCACGTAGTCTCCCGCCCCCGAGAGCGGCGGCCTTATATCCAGCTCCCCCGAAGGCGAGACCGCGACGTTCATGAACACGTTGAACGTCGTGGGGATGTCGTCTTCGAGGATGCCGAAGGGGGCGAGGTTCATGGTTAGGTTCTCCAGGCAGCTCGGGTGGTAGCCCTCGTGGCCCTCGTAAAGGAGCTCGAAAGTCTCGGGGCTGCACGGGGTCAGGAGAAAGTCGTGGCGGCCTACCGTGTCTTCCAAGATCGTGAACATCGGGCGGCTCCGGCTGGAGTAGAGGACGTGGCCGGTGGTGAGGTAGATCGTGTTGTTGTAGTCGATGCTCCGCCCGCTCGAAAGCTTCTCCGCCTTGTCGCCCTTCGCGAAAGCCATCACGTCCGAGACCTGCTCGCCCTCGGGGTCGATGACGCGTAGAATCTGGCCCCGTCTCAACTCCAGTCCATAACCCGTCTGCGGCTTTATGCGCACGCGCCCTCCCTGCATCAGCCCTCCTCCCCCTCGGCGGAGGCCCCGGAGTGGAAGGGACAACGCCAGTCTTCTTCCGCGGACCGGCCGGAGTACTGGCGCGCCTCGGGGAACTCGCCGAAGTCGCTCAGGTTGGGGTTGAGGTCCCCTTGCAGGTTCTTATCCCTAGCCCGTATAACGTCTCTGAGGCGCCCGAACCGCCCCTCCTCGCGCAGCTTCTCGAACTGCTCGTGCGCGTTGAAGATCAGCGTGGGCCAGGCGAAGCGGCGCGCGAAGCGCGAGGCCCCCGGGTGCAATCCGACG
>JADDPY010000545.1:0-3693 GCA_016781635.1 Rubrobacter sp. | reverse complement strand
CTCCCCGCGAAGCTGAACGCGAAGTTCGAGTCCTCGGGGTCCGGGCTGACGGCGGGGGCCCAGGAGTGGTACGGCCGATCCTCCTCGTGCAGCCGCTGAAGCTGCGCCCACAGGAGTTTCTCGAACTGCCGCTCGTCGGCCGTGATGGGCCCCCCGAAGCTCGCGACGAACGTCGTGAACTCGCCATCGAGGGACGGCTGGTCCTCGATGAACTCGAAGAGGTCGCGCGCGAGACCGGCGGTGGCCCCCGGAGAGCCCATGGAGTCGTAGAGTCCGAAGCGGTAACCGCCGCGCCGGAGCGCGGATTTGGCCCCCACGCACGAGAACTTCGGGTTCAGGACGAGCGACCGGAACGAGTCGTGGACGAACTCCTGGAGGGGTGCCGCCCGCTCCTCGGAGGGCACCCGCACTAGCCTGCCGTTGGAGAAGGCCGCGTAGGAGCTGTTCTCCCTGGCCGCCTCCCCGTCGAAGGGGTTGGACCGCCTGGCGACTTCCCCCTTTGCACCGTTCCTCTCAGACGCCGTCGCCATCTCCCCTCCCCCCGTTCGTAGCCTCCCTCTCCGCGAGAATAATGCCCGAGATCGCCCCCGCGTGCCGCCTCTCGAGCTCCCGCTCGCTGTTGGCCGCGAGTTTCAGCACCGACCCGCCGTAGGTAATACCCCCCCGGAAGATGCGCGAGCTGAGCGCCAGCCACGAGCAGATCGCACGCTCCGCCACCCACGCCGGAGCCAGAAGGGAGGCCGCCGCCGGGAAGACCTCGCGACCGCCGGCCCGCCTCCTCCCCCACTCCGCGAGAAGGGATATGACCCCGGCCCCCGCCGCTATCGCCTTCCACCGGCCGCGCGCGGCCAGGACCAGGACCATCGGGAGCACCGCGAGGTACAGGGCCAGCCGCGGGGGCCGGGCGAACTCGTCGTAGGCCTGGCGCACGCGCTGGGAGAAGAAGTGGCCGGAGTCCGGCGGGCGGCGCAGGACGAAGAGGTCGAGCGGGGCCTCCTCCACGCCCCCGGCCGCGCGCACCGTCCGGACGAGCTCCAGGTTCTCGAACATCGCGCCACCATCGTAGCCGCCCGTCGCGAGGAGTGCCGAGCGGCGCACCCCAAGGGTGCCGGGCCAGTCTCCACCCCAGAGGCGGTTGAGAAGGGTGCGGCCCGTGTCCCAGAGCGCGTGCCACGGCAGGGGATCGAAGTAGTTTTGCGGCCGGACGACGTGGGCTCCTTCCAAAAGGGCGACGACGCGGGCCAGGGATTCGGGCGTATAGAAGACGTCGTCGTCCCCGATCACGACCCGCTCATGACGCGCGAGGTTGACCCCTGTGAGGACCCCGCCGACCTTGCCCATCGGGGTCACGGAGCCGGGGTCCACGGGGACGTGCCGGACGGCGTCCCCCCATAGGGCGGCGTGAGCCTCGAAGACGTCGGGCTCGGAGCCGTCGACCACGATCACCTCGTCCACCTCCCCCGACAGCCGGCGCAGGTAATCCGAGAGTTCCCCCGGCCCCTCGGGGACCGCGCGACGGACCGGTACCACGTAGGTCGCCTCGATCACGACTCCACGACCCCAGTCCTCTTCGGCACGCTTCCTACCGCGACGACCTGGGCCTCGCATGCGTAGGAGTCGAGACGGTCGAGGGGGTGGTCGGGCGAATCGGGGTCTCGCAAGGAGCGCCAGGTCGCGAGGTCCGCCTCGGGCACCCCTCTCTCTTCCGCCAACCCGGCGAGGTGGGAGAGCCAGTCGGCGAAGAACCGCCGCTCCACGGGCTGCAGCGGCGCCCAACGCTCGATCATGGTGGTCCGCTGTCGCACCTCGTGGAGGCCGCTCCGCTCCAGCCAGCGCCTCAACTCCCGTCCGCGCAGCGAGCCGCGTGACTGCGCATCGTCGGGGTCCGCCCACAGGCTCGCCTCGCAAAGGTGCGGGAACAGGAAGGGGTCGGCGGGGTACAGCCGCGCGAGCATCACATCCACGTCCTTGACGGCGACGACGCCCCCGGGCCGTGTCACCCGCTGGAACTCGGCCAGGGCGTTCTCGAACTCCGCGTCGTCCAGGTACTGGGTCGTATTGGCGCACCAGAGCACGTCGAACGAGTCGTCCGGGTACGGCAGCTCGGTCAGTGTTCCCACCCGCGCCTCCGCAAGACGGGGCAGCTCCCCCGAGGCGCGGCGTTCCTCGACGAGGGCGATATTCTCGGGCGCAAGGTCCAGGGCGTGTACGCTACCGCTCGCCCCTACGAGGTCGGACAACTGGGTCAGGTAGCCCCCGCTGCCGCACCCGGCGTCGAGCGCCCGCGAGCCGGGCGGCACCCCGACGAAGCGGAGCATCTCCTCGTACTCGGGACGGCAGGCCTCGAAGTGGACGTCCAGCCAGCCCGCCCCAGAGAGCGCCTGACCCGTCGACGTTTCGTGCCCCGCACCCGTCAACGCCGCGGCCCGACAGGTGCCTGATATGTGTATGTATTTACATAAAGCATGCGATCTCCGTCCGATGCTCGTGCTTGGCTCATGATGATGTCTCCCATCTCCCGCCTTCCACTCCGCACATCCTACCCACGAGTGGTAGGCGGGTAGAATGTCTGCGGGTTTTTGGGGGGTAAATGATCCGAAAGGTGTAGTGAACACCACGGGTAGCCCGCGCGTTCACGGGCGGCGGGAGCCGGTCGCGGCGCCCCTGGCTCCGCCCAAGGCGCCGGCGACGAACGGCAGCAGGAGGGCGAGGACGCTGGAGAGCGTGAGCGAGGCGTTGAGGCCCTGCTGGACGATGTTCTCGGGGAGGCTCGGGAGGGTTACGCCGCGCAGGCTGCCGATGAGGCCGCCGATGATCCCGCTGAGGGTGAGGCTCACGCCGAGTGCGGAGAGCCACCCAATAACTACGCTAACCCAGCTCGCGCCCCGCCCACGGGAGGGCCCGCCATAGTAGTCTCCCTGCCCCGCACCGAACCTCTCCGTCATCAGCCCTCCTCGAAGCTTCCCGGGCGGCGCCTCGACCACCCCGACACGAGATCTACCCTCACGACGAGCCCGCCATGCACGCGCCACCCTCGCAAGCCGCAATGAATGGCCCGAGTTGTGCAGCGAAGATGCATCAGAATGTCGATGTAAGCGACCCCCGCCCGGTGCACAATACTCCCTGCACGGTTTCCAGGCCGGCGTCTTCCTTTCCCACCATTCCCGGCGCCGGCCTTCTTTGTCTCACGACACGCCACCATCGAGTCACCTACAACGGGTATACTCCCCCACTCGGCCAAAGATCCAGCCTCATGCCCCCGGCTGGCTCGAAGCGCTCGTACCGTACGCTCCACGCCCCCTGCGAGGTTCGATGCGCTGGGGGCGTGGAGCGTACGGGAGACGACCGCAATGGCCCGAAGGATGCATGACAAATGCACATAAAGTAGCTTACGGATGCCGGACCCGTGAGGCAGACTACTCCCTGCCACGGTTTCCAGGCCGGCGTTCTCCTTTCCCACCCACCACCCCTGAACGCCGGCCTTCTTCTACTTCACCACTGCGGTCTTTCTTGATCGTCACGCACAAACGGTACGCTCGTGTCACTGAGGATGCGCTTCGCGACCCGCCTCTTCTCGTTGCGCGCCGGAATCTGACGGTTCGTGGCCCTTGGGGTGGATCGACGGGTTCGCGAGCGGCGGGCTCACGCTGGTCGAGCACCGGGTTCGGGCGGCGGTCACGCCACAGAATAGGA